>NZ_RJNZ01000016.1:0-39885 GCF_003942865.1 Streptococcus mitis
TATCAACCGTAGGCGACCAATATCAACCGTAGGCGACCAAGCCGCTCCAACAGTAGAGAAACCAGAGTTCCAAGGTGGAGTCAACTCCGTTATGGCCTTGAAACATGAGCTACCAGAGTACACAGGTCCATTGTCAACCGTAGGTGATCAACCAGCACCGACAGTAGAAAAACCAGAGTTTAAACTAAGTTCGTTAGAAAAAGCTCAGACTCCAGAAGCACCAGTTCAAGTTGCCAAGGAAGACAAGAGATTGCCAGAAACTGGTGAAAGAGAATCTGAGACATCCATCTTCTTGGCAGGTGTTAGCTTAACCTTGTCAGCAGCACTATTAACTGTAAAACGTAAAGAAGATTAGTCTGTACGTCTAATGACTTCCTATTTGTAGATATTAGTCGATGATTAAAAATTGCTTTCTTTTTCAACTATAGTAAGTTGATGGCATCTAAAAACTGGAGAAGACAATCATGGTCTTCTCCAGTTTTATATAGGTGTAAGCAAGAGAGGTGAATTGTGCCCCAAAAGTTAGACAGAAAAATAGTAATCCAAATTGCAAGGTGGGTACCTTTTTGTTGTATAATGGAGTGAGGTGATTAGATGATTTTAAAAATTTATAATGGGGAATATAGTTTACAATGGGATGGAATATACTACTTAGCACTAATTGATTATCCAAATATTCAAGAGTGGGAATTAGAAAAAATTGCTAAATTTATAGCTTACGAAAAACTTCATAAACGTCAAACAAGTATTGAGTGTGCTGATTCTTGTTTAAAAAAAGAAATTTTAGATTACATCTGTCAGCATCCCTTTCTGCCACCATTTACCCCTACAGATAAAAGAGTAGCCTCGACTTATGATCTACATAAGAGGTTAGTGACTTCGGACTACTGTAGTCATACTACGACTATAGATGCAGCGATTTCTATCTTTAAAACAGGTCAGCTCTTATCTGCTGTGAACGCCTTTGGGCGAGATGCTGAGGAGTTGGTTTTGGATAGTAGAAATGCTGCATCGGATCCGATAGATTATTTTGACTATGTCATGTTAGGGTGGTCAAATACAAGTTCTGGTTATCGATTAGCGATGGAGCGTTTATTAGGTCGAGCTCCTTCAGAGAAAGAATTACAAGACAAGTTTATTCCTGGAGTGAGTTTTCATTTTATCTATACAGATTTGATTAAAGTTACTGGTTATATTTTTGACGGCTACCATGTTGCAAAAATTAAGGACATATTGAATTTATTTAGTGAGTTGTATATTTGTATTATTCCAACTCATAATAAGAGCCAATTTGAAAATATTATTCCAACTAAAATACAAGATAGGGTGCATTATCTTGACTATGCTGGAGAAGACTTAGAAGAGTGGACTAAGAAAGTCTATCAAGTTATTTTAAAACAATCAGATAAAGGATAGTTGAGGAAAAAACGATGAAAGTGATTGATCAAACCTTACTAGAAAAAGTCATTATTGAACGTTCTCGTACAAGTCATAAAGGAAACTATGGTCGTTTGCTGTTACTGGGTGGGACTTATCCTTATGGTGGTGCCATCATCATGGCTGCTTTGGCAGTTGTTAAAAGTGGAGCTGGTTTGGTGACTGTTGGAACAGATAGGGAAAATGTCCCAGCTTTGCACAGTCATTTACCGGAAGCTATGGCCTTTTCTCTTCAAGACCAGCAACTGTTAAAAGAGCAGTTGGAGAAGGCAGAAGTTGTCTTGCTCGGGCCTGGTTTACGAGACGATACTTTTGGAGAAAGTCTAGTAAAACAGGTCTTTGCTAGCTTAAAAAAGAATCAGACTTTGATTGTAGACGGAGGGGCCTTAACCATTCTTGCTAGGACAAGTTTGTCGTTTCCATCTAACCAGCTTATCCTAACTCCCCACCAAAAAGAATGGGAAAAGCTGTCTGGTATTGCTATTGAAAAGCAAAACGAGGATGCAACAGCTAGTGCCCTGACTTCCTTTCCTCAAGGAACGATTTTGGTAGAAAAAGGTCCAGATACTCGTATTTGGCAAGCTGGCCAGTCTGATTGTTACCAGTTACAGGTTGGCGGTCCCTATCAGGCGACTGGTGGTATGGGAGATACACTAGCTGGAATGATTGCAGGATTTGCAGGCCAATTTCGACAGGCCAGTCTCTACGAACGTGTGGCAGTAGCGACTCATCTTCATTCAGCAATAGCCCAAGAATTATCTCAAGAACATTATGTGGTCTTGCCGACGGAAATCAGCTCTTATCTGCCCAAAATAATGAAAAAAATATCTCAAAAAGGCACCTGATAGTTTCAGGCGCCTTTATATTTTTAGAAAAATCCTTTAATCTTTCCAACGAGGCCATCTAGACCTTCAGAACCAGAAATCAACTGTTGAGCTTGAGAGAAGTATTCTCCAAGCTGTTCTTGATTTTCTGCAACAAATGTTTTTGCAGCTTCGAAATCTTTTGTTTCGATTAACTCTTTTACTTGATTAAACAAATCTAATGGGTTCATCCTATTTCTCCTTTTCTGTATAATACTATTCAAACATTTTATAAAAATTTTTTCAAGCAAAGAGATTTTTCTATCGAAGTTAAGGAGTGTCAAACAGGGCTTTTTTTGATATAATTTTTAATGATGAATTCGAGAACTGAGCGGTATGTGGTTGTTGATTTAGAGGCCACTAGCACCGGAAGCAAGGCAAAAATTATTCAAGTGGGTATTGTGGTGATTGAAAATGGCGAAATCGTCGATCAGTATGGGACTGATGTCAATCCCCATGAGCCCTTGGATTCTCATATAAAAGAATTAACAGGTTTGACTGATCAACGGTTGGCAGTTGCTCCAGAGTTTTCACAGGTAGCTGGAAGGATTTTTGAACTGGTCAAGGATGGTGTTTTTGTCGCGCACAATGTTCAGTTTGATGCAAATCTTCTAGCAGAGTACTTATTTTTTGAAGGTTATGAATTGAGAACTCCACGAGTGGATACCGTTGAGTTAGCACAGGTTTTGTACCCTCGGTTTGAAAAGTACAATCTCGGCATTCTCTGTCAAGAGTTAGGGATTAAGTTAGACCACGCCCACACCGCTCTCTCTGATGCACAAGCAACAGCAGAGCTTTTGCTTTTTATGCGTCAAAAACTTTTTCAGTTACCAAAAGGACTGTTAGAAACGTTGTTAAATCTTGCGGATAACCTCCTTTATGAAACTTATTTAGTGATTGAAGAAGTATATCAGCGACAGTCCCTCCTTTCTTCTCACGATTTGATGGAGTTCCATGGACTCTTTCTAAGAAAGAAAAGTCAGTCTTTAAAACCACGTAAGCTATCTAAGGATTTTACTAAAAATATTTCCTTATTAGACTTGGATGAACGTCCTCAGCAAGTTGAATTTGCAGAAAAAGTTGAGCAGTTATTAAAGGAACAGAAAACCGCGTTTATTCAAGCCCAAACGGGACTTGGAAAGACTTATGGTTACCTACTGCCAGCTTTGAGCATGGAAAGTGAAGGTGGTATCCTTGTTAGTGTTCCTACCAAAATCCTTCAAAATCAAATTATGCAAGAAGAAGGAAGTCGATTAAAAGATACTTTTCATATTGATATTCATAGTCTTAAGGGACCTCAAAATTATTTGAAACTCGATAATTTTTATAAAGTACTTCATAGGCCAGAGTCTAACCGCCTATTCACACGCTTTAAAATGCAAGTATTGATTTGGTTAACAGAGACAGAAACAGGTGACTTAGATGAAATCGGGCAGCTGTATCGTTATCAACATTTTATGCCTGAACTTGTACATGATGGAAAACTTTCAAAAAAAAGTTTATTTAGTTCTGAGGACTTCTGGCAACGCAGTCAAGATAGGGCTAAATCGAGTCGCCTTTTGTTAACCAATCACGCTTATTTGGTAACACGTTTAGAGGACGATCCAGAGTTTGTCAACAATCGCTTGGTAATCATAGATGAAGCTCAAAAAATGCTGATTGCTCTTGAAAACCTCGCCCAAGAGTCTTATCTCCTCGATGATTTAGTAACACAAGTTGAAAAGTCCTTGGAAACAGAAAAAGATCTTATTCAGAGACGGTTGCTTGAGAGTATTGGGTTTGAATGTCGCTATTTGATAGATCAGTTTTACTCAGGACTTAAGAATGACAAGTGGTTGGATTCTCTTGAAAACTTACGCCAGCATTTTTCTGAGTTAAATCTTCCCGAGTATAGAGATATGACGCGCTTTTTTACATCGGATCGTGAATTTTGGCTGGCAACAGCTGAGAAGTCAAGTAAGGATGTCTTAATCTGCTCAAGTAAAAAAGGTCGCTTTCTACTAGCAGATTTATTGCCAAAAGATTGCAGAGTACTTGGCGTATCTGCCACTCTTGAAATCAGTAATAGAGTTTCTTTAGCGGATTTATTAGGATTTACTGAAGCTCCACTTATTACAGTTGAATCTTTACAACAGAAGCAACAAGAAATTTTATTAGTAAATGATTTTCCGTTAGTAACTGAACATTCTCCTTTAGATTATGCAGAAGAGATTACATCAGTTATCCATTCCTTACAGGCGTTTCAAGAGCCTTTGCTTGTTTTATTTACGTCTAAAGAATTACTGTTAGCAGTGTCAGATTTACTAGACCATCCTCATTTAGCCCAATATAAAAATGGGGAACCCAGTCAGCTGAAGAAACGTTTTGAAAAAGGAGAGCGACAAATATTACTTGGAACAGGAAGTTTCTGGGAGGGAGTTGATTTTTCTACCCATCCTTGCGTTATTCAAGTAATTCCTCGATTGCCTTTCCAAAATCCCCAAGAACCTTTAACACGAAAATTAAATCATGAATTGCGTCAGGAAGGGAAGAATCCTTTCTATGATTATCAGTTGCCAATGGCCATTATTCGTCTCAAACAGGCTTTGGGTAGAACAATTAGAAAAGAGGAACAAGCTTCCATTGCTGTGATACTGGATAGTCGAATTGTTCATAAACGATATGGTAAACAGATTAGACAAGCTCTAGCGAAGGAAAGAACTATCAGAGAGGTGAATAGAAAACAGATTACCTCTGCTGTTATTGATTTCCTCCAAAACAACAAAAATGAAAAATCTAAGAAAGAGAAAAGGTGAATATATGAAACGTTCTCTCGACTCTAGAGTCGATTATAGTTTGCTCTTGCCAGTATTTTTGCTACTGGTTATCGGCGTGGTGGCTATTTATATTGCTGTTAGTCATGATTATCCAAATAATATTCTGCCCATTTTAGGGCAGCAGATTGCCTGGATTGCCTTGGGGCTTGTGATTGGTTTTGTGGTCATGCTCTTTAATACAGAATTTCTCTGGAAAATTACCCCTTATCTATATGTTCTTGGTTTAGCTTTGATGGTCTTACCACTGGTTTTTTATAATCCAAGTCTTGTAGCTTCAACTGGGGCTAAGAACTGGGTATCCATTGGGGGCGCAACACTCTTCCAACCTTCAGAGTTTATGAAAATTTCTTATATCTTGATTTTGGCAAGAATTATTGTCCAATTTACTCAAAAACATAAGGAATGGCGACGCACAATTCCTTTGGATTTTCTATTGATAGGCTGGATGATTGTTTTTACTATTCCGATTCTAGTTCTCTTAGCTCTTCAGAGTGACTTAGGTACAGCCTTGGTTTTTGTGGCTATCTTTTCAGGAATCGTTTTATTATCAGGAGTTTCTTGGAAAATTATTATCCCAGTTTTTGCAACAGGAGTTACTGGTGTAGTCGGCTTTCTTGCAATTTTTTTGAGTAAGGATGGACGTGCCTTCTTACATCAGATTGGGATGCCAACCTATCAAATTAATCGAATTCTAGCTTGGCTTAATCCTTTTGACTTTGCCCAAACAACCACTTATCAGCAGGCTCAAGGGCAGATTGCGATTGGTAGTGGTGGTTTGTTTGGTCAAGGATTCAATGTATCGAATCTTCTGATTCCGGTTCGAGAGTCAGACATGATTTTCACTGTTATTGCTGAAGACTTTGGTTTTATCGGTTCTGTTTTTGTTATCGCTTTATATCTGCTTCTCATCTATCGTACGCTAAAGATAACACTAAAATCGAATAACCAGTTCTATACCTATATTTCGACTGGCTTTATCATGATGCTACTATTTCATATCTTTGAAAATATCGGTGCTGTGACAGGCTTACTTCCCTTGACTGGGATTCCATTGCCTTTCATTTCTCAAGGGGGGTCGGCTATTATTAGTAACTTAATTGGCGTTGGCTTGCTTTTATCTATGAGTTACCAGACAAATTTAGCTGAAGAAAAGAGTGGAAATGTTCCATTCAAGCGAAAAAAAGTTGTATTAAAACGAATCAAATAAGGAGAGAATCATGGTTAAAGTAGCAGTTATGTTAGCTCAGGGTTTTGAGGAAATTGAAGCTTTGACAGTTGTAGATGTCTTGCGTCGTGCCAATATCACTTGTGATATGGTTGGTTTTGAAGAGCAAGTGGTGGGTTCGCATGCAATCCAAGTAAGTGCAGATCGTGTCTTTGATGGAGATTTATCAGCTTATGATATGATTGTTCTTCCTGGAGGGATGCCTGGTTCTGCACATTTACGTGATAATCAGGCCTTGATGAAAGAATTGCAAAGCTTCGAACGAGAAGGGAAAAAACTGGCAGCCATTTGTGCGGCACCAATTGCCCTCAATCAAGCAGGGCTATTGAAAAACAAGGAATACACTTGCTATGACGGCGTTCAAGAGCAAATCCTTGATGGTCACTACGTCAAGGAAACAGTAGTGGTAGATGGTCATTTGACAACCAGTCGAGGCCCTTCAACAGCCCTTGCCTTTGCCTACGAGTTGGTGGAGCAATTAGGAGGAGACGCAGAGAGTTTACGAACAGGAATGCTCTATCGAGATGTATTTGGTAAAAAACAGTAAAACGGGAGTTGTTCTCTCGTTTTTTTACTTGGAAAAATCTAGGAAATCATCGCTTTTTTCATAAAAAAATGCTATAATGAAGGGTATGAAATATCACGATTACATCTGGGATTTAGGTGGAACTTTACTGGATAATTATGAAACTTCAACAGCTGCATTTGTTGAAACTTTAGCGCTGTATGGTATCACACAAGACCATGACAGTGTCTATCAGGCTTTAAAGGTTTCTACTGATTTTGCGATTGAGACATTCGCTCCCAACTTAGAGCATTTTTTAGAAAAGTACAAGGAAAATGAAGCCAGAGAGCTAGAACATCCGATTTTGTTTGATGGAGTTTCTGACTTATTGGAAGACATTTCAAATCAAGGTGGGCGTCATTTTTTAGTCTCTCATCGAAATGATCAGGTCTTGGAAATTTTAGAAAAAACCTCTATAGCGGTTTATTTTACAGAAGTGGTGACTTCTAACTCAGGCTTTAAGAGAAAACCAGATCCTGAGTCCATGATGTATTTAAGAGAAAATTATCAGATTAGCTCTGGTCTTGTAATTGGTGATCGACCGATTGATATCGAAGCCGGGCAAGCTGCAGGACTAGCTACCCATTTGTTTACTAGTATCGTGAATTTAAGACAAGTATTAGACATGTAAGAAAAAGGAATAAGATGACAGAAGAAATTAAAAATCTGCAGGCACAAGATTATGATGCCAGTCAAATTCAAGTTTTAGAGGGCCTAGAGGCTGTTCGTATGCGTCCAGGGATGTATATCGGATCAACCTCAAAAGAAGGTCTTCACCATCTAGTCTGGGAAATTGTTGATAACTCAATTGATGAGGCCTTGGCAGGATTTGCCAGCCATATTCAAGTCTTTATTGAGCCAGATGATTCGATTACTGTTGTAGATGATGGGCGTGGTATCCCAGTCGATATTCAGGAAAAAACAGGTCGGCCTGCCGTTGAGACTGTCTTTACTGTTCTTCACGCTGGAGGAAAGTTTGGCGGTGGCGGATATAAGGTCTCAGGTGGTCTTCACGGAGTAGGGTCCTCAGTTGTTAACGCCCTTTCAACTCAATTAGATGTTCATGTCCACAAAAATGGTAAGATTCATTACCAAGAATACCGTCGTGGTCATGTTGTCGCAGACCTTGAGGTGGTTGGAGATACGGATAAGACTGGAACAACAGTTCACTTCACACCGGACCCAGAAATCTTTACTGAAACAACAACCTTTGATTTCGATAAATTAAATAAACGGATTCAAGAGTTAGCCTTTCTAAATCGTGGTCTTCAAATCTCTATCACAGATAAGCGTGAAGGTTTGGAACAAACCAAGCATTACCATTATGAAGGTGGGATTGCTAGCTACGTTGAATATATCAACGAGAACAAGGATGTAATCTTTGATACACCAATCTATACAGACGGTGAGATGGATGATATCACAGTCGAAGTAGCCATGCAGTACACAACAGGTTACCATGAAAATGTCATGAGTTTCGCCAATAATATTCATACCCATGAAGGTGGAACGCATGAACAAGGTTTCCGTACAGCCTTGACACGTGTTATCAATGATTATGCTCGTAAGAATAAGTTACTGAAAGACAATGAAGACAACTTAACAGGGGAAGATGTCCGCGAAGGATTAACTGCAGTTATCTCAGTTAAACACCCAAATCCACAGTTTGAAGGACAGACCAAGACAAAACTGGGGAATAGCGAAGTGGTCAAGATTACCAATCGTCTCTTCAGTGATGCTTTCTCTGATTTCCTCATGGAAAATCCACAGATTGCTAAACGTATCGTGGAAAAAGGGATTTTGGCTGCGAAGGCTCGTGTGGCTGCCAAGCGTGCGCGTGAAGTCACTCGTAAAAAATCTGGTTTGGAAATTTCCAACCTTCCAGGAAAACTGGCGGACTGTTCTTCTAACAATCCTGCAGAGACAGAACTCTTCATCGTCGAAGGAGATTCAGCTGGTGGGTCAGCCAAATCTGGTCGTAACCGTGAATTTCAGGCAATCCTTCCGATTCGCGGTAAGATTTTGAACGTTGAAAAGGCAAGTATGGATAAGATTCTAGCTAACGAAGAAATTCGTAGTCTTTTCACAGCGATGGGAACAGGATTCGGTGCAGAATTTGATGTTTCAAAAGCCCGTTACCAAAAACTCGTTTTGATGACCGATGCCGATGTCGATGGTGCTCACATTCGTACCCTTCTTTTAACCTTGATTTATCGTTATATGAAACCAATTCTAGAAGCTGGTTATGTTTATATCGCCCAACCACCAATCTATGGTGTCAAGGTTGGAAGCGAGATTAAAGAATATATCCAGCCAGGGGCAGATCAAGAAATTAAACTCCAAGAAGCCTTAGCACGCCACAGTGAAGGTCGTGCCAAACCAACCATTCAGCGTTATAAAGGTTTGGGTGAGATGGATGATCACCAGTTGTGGGAAACAACTATGGATCCCGAACACCGTTTGATGGCTAGAGTTTCTGTGGATGATGCTGCAGAAGCAGATAAAATCTTTGATATGTTGATGGGGGATCGAGTAGAGCCTCGTCGTGAGTTTATCGAAGAAAATGCTGTCTATAGTACACTTGACGTTTAAAAAATGGGAAATGGTTCCCATGGTTTAAAAAATATGATATAATCATTACGATTGTTTCTAGTATAAAAGGAGTTTAATATGTCTAATGGACAACTAATTTATCTAATGGTTGCGATTGCAGTCATTTTGATTCTGGCTTATGTGGCAGCTATTTTTCTACGCAAGCGAAACGTAAGTAGATTAACAGGTCTTGAAGAAAGAAAAGAACAGCTCTATAATCTTCCTGTTAATGATGAGGTCGAAGCAGTAAAAAATATGCATTTGATTGGTCAAAGCCAAGTGGCCTTTCGTGAATGGAATCAAAAATGGGTAGACTTATCTTTGAATTCGTTCGCTGATATTGAAAATAACATCTTCGAGGCAGAAAGTTATAATAATTCTTTCCGTTTCTTTAAAGCGACACATAAGATTGATCAAATTGAAAGTCAAATTGATTTGATTGAAGAAGATATTACATCAATTCGTAATGCCTTATCTGAACTTGAAAAACAAGAGTCTAAAAACAGTGGACGTGTTTTACATGCTTTAGATTTGTTTGAATCGCTTCAAAATACTGTCGAAGAAGATTCAGAGAAATATGGACAAGCTCTTCCAGAAATTGAGAAGCAATTGGAAAACATTCAATC
The DNA here is from genome assembly GCF_003942865.1 of Streptococcus mitis. GTDB lineage: Bacteria > Bacillota > Bacilli > Lactobacillales > Streptococcaceae > Streptococcus > Streptococcus mitis_BI. The sequence continues at coordinate 10,125 of NZ_RJNZ01000016.1, forward strand.
TGAATTCTCTCAATTTGTTACCTTGAATTCTTCGGGAGACCCAGTTGAAGCAGCAGCTATTCTGGATGCTACTGAAAATCATATTCTTGCTTTAACACATATTGTTGACCGTGTTCCAGGTCTTGTAACAACTCTAACAAGTACTTTACCTGATCAGTTAGTGGATTTGGAAGAAGGTTACCGTAAATTATTAGATGCTAATTACCATTTCACAGAAACAGATATCGAGTCACGTTTCCAACTCTTGTATGAATCCTTGAAAAAGAATCAAGAAAATATTCGTCAATTGGAATTGGATAATGCAGAGTATGAAAATACTCAAATTCAAGAAGAAATTAATTCACTTTATGATATTTTTACTCGTGAAATTGCGGCTCAGAAAGTTGTTGAAAGTCTTCTTTCAACACTTCCAACCTATCTCAATCATGTAAAGGAAAATAATAAAGTCCTTGTTCAGGATCTTGAACGTTTGAGTCAAGCTTATCTTCTGCCGGAAACAGATGCGAGTCATGTTCGTCGTATTCAAGCTGATTTATCTGCTCTTGAGACTGCGGTTATGGATGTTATTGAAGATCAGTCAGAACCAACTCAAGCATATTCTGTTTTGGAGGAGCAATTAGAAGCTCTCCAAAGCCAACTTAAAGAGATTGAAGATGAGCAGATTTCTGTTAGCCAACGTCTTGCGCAGGTTGAGAAAGATGACATTAATGCTCGTCAAAAAGCAAATGTTTATGTGAATCGCTTGCATACGATCAAACGTTATATGGAAAAGAGAAATTTACCAGGGATTCCACAAAGTTTCTTGAAAATCTTCTTCACTGCGAGTCATAACACAGAAGAATTAATGTCAGAGTTAGATCAAGAACTAGTTGATGTTGAATCAGTGAATCGAATTCTTGAAATTACAACGAATGACATGGAAGCACTTGAAGAAGAAACATATAATATTGTTCAATATGCAACATTGACAGAACAATTGCTACAGTATTCGAACCGTTACCGCTCATTTGATGAACGAATTCAAGAAGCCTTTAATGAATCATTAGAAATTTTTGAAAAAGAATTTGATTATCATGCTTCATTTGATAAGATTTCGCAAGCTTTGGAAGTTGCAGAGCCTGGTGTTACAAATCGTTTTGTATCTTCTTATGAGAAAACACGTGAGACGATTCGTTTCTAAAAAGCTTAGTTTATTCTAAGCTTTTTTCTTTGCTCAAAAGTCATGAGATTGCTTGTTTATCATTGAAATTAATGCTTGGTTTTGATATCATGTAAATATGAAGAAAAATAGAACAAAGCGTAGTAGTCACGCTAAAAAGAGAAGTATTTTACTCGTTTTTGTAGGAATTTTGGGATTGGCGATGATTCTCCTAGGCGGTGCAATCGGCTATAAGATTTTCCAAAAATATACCTTTGACGAAACTATCCAAACCATTAAAAATGAAAAAGATCAACTTTTCAACGAAGGAAGTCAGAAGGAAAGCTTTAAAAAGGGCCAGGCTGAGATTATTGTTTATTATCCCCTCCAAGGAAATGAGCTTATTCCTTCAATAAAAGATAAGATTAATCAGGATATTAAAGATAAATTAGAAGATAAAGATAACCTTGTTTTTTATTATACAGAGAAACTAGATTCAGTTTTAAAGGGAATTATCACACACAGTGTAAGCAAGCAAATCTATGATTTGTCTAATTCTAAGGTAGAGGAGACAGAGAAAACTTCCTTTGGAAAAGTATATTTGACTGAGGATGGTAAATTATTTACCCTGGATCAATTATTTTCAGATTCTAGTAAGGCAAAGGAGATATTGCTAAAAGAACTCACATCTTTCTTAAAAGATAAAAAATTAGAGCAAGAAAAGATTGATCAGCTTGTTAAAAGCTTTTCTGATCAAGATTTGTCTGCATGGAATTTTGATTACAAGGATAGTCAAATTATTCTTTACCCAAGCCAGGCAGTGGAAAATCTAGATGAGATTGCCTTGCCAGTATCCAGTTTCTTTGATGTAGTACAATCCTCTTATTTATTAGATAAGGATGCCGAACTTTATAAGGCTTATTATGAAAAGAAAAATCAAAAAGTAGTAGCTTTAACTTTTGATGATGGACCAAATCCTGCGACGACAAATCAAGCATTAGATACACTTTCTAAGTATGGTATCAAGGCAACTTTCTTTGTTTTAGGTAAGAATGTTTCTGGCAATGAAGAGATATTGAAACGCATGAAAGCAGATGGCCATGTCATTGGAAACCATAGTTGGAGCCATCCAGTGCTTTCAAAACTTTCGCTTGATGAAGCTAAAAAACAGATTACTGATACTGAGGATGCGCTAACTAAAGTGTTGGGGTCTAGCTCCAAACTTATGCGCCCCCCTTATGGAGCCATTACAGATGACATTCGCAATAGTCTCGATTTGAGTTTTATTATGTGGAATGTGGATAGTTTGGATTGGAAGAGTAAAAATGAAGCATCTATTTTGACAGAGATTCAGCGTCAAGTTCGTAATGGTTCGATTATCTTAATGCATGATATCCATGCTGAAACAGTGAATGCTTTACCAAAGATTATAGATTATCTAAAAGAGCAAGGATATCACTTTGTCACAGTTCCTGAAATGCTTAATTCACGATTGAAATCACATGAACTATTCTATGATCGTGATCAGTAAGATTTTTGTTGAATGACCAATTCCATAGTAAGTATTTTTTCAATAAATAAATTTAGTCTTGTATTATTCTAGGCTAAATTTTTTTATGTTTAAATCTCGTGATAGGATTGGTTAATATTACAATTTTGTTACAAAATAAGTTTTTGATAGAATTTTCTGATAATTTGGTATATAATACTTTTAATTTAAATAAAAAGGAGTGATTTTATGGGAGATTGCAAAGATTTTTGTCATAAAAAGTACCAAGTAGCAACGATTTTTCTGCTAACGGTCTTTGCATTCGGATTTGCTTTCGCACAGGTTAGTGCCGATGAGGGAAAATTTGAAGCATCCAATCAAGTTACACATGCTGTAATGACTAATAAATTAGATGATTCAAATAAGCTCGCACCGCCAGTCACGGCTGACAAGAATGCTCTAAATTCTTCTTCTAAGGAAAAAACAGAAGTGACAGAGTCATTAAAACAAGATGATTCTATAGAGTATAGAGATAATAAGTCAGACAAGAATGTAACCACACAGAAAGAAACGACTGCTATAAAAAGTGAAGAGAAGAAGGAAGAATCAGCAGTGAAAAGTAATTCTTCTTCAGAAAGCTTACAATCACAGTCGTTATCTCAAGGTGGACATAAAGAAAAGCCAAACAGTATCTCCAGTAATGAAATTATTACTGTCCCTAAAACCTGGGAAGCAGGACATAAAGGACAAGGAACTGTAGTCGCTGTTATAGATTCAGGGCTTGATTTGAACCATGAGGTTTTGCGTATTTCTGATCCGTCAAAGGCGAAATTTAAAAATCAGGATGATATCGAAAAAGCTAAAAAGGCTGCTGGTATTGACTATGGGAAATGGTACAGTGATAAAGTAGTATATGCTTATGATTACTTTGATGGAACTGATAATATAAAAGAAGCTGAAAAAGAGTCTCATGGAATGCATGTTACTGGGATTGTAGCTGGAAATCCTGTTAATAAAGCCCCGAATTCTGAGAAGGTTTATGGGGTGGCGCCAGAAGCTCAAATTATGTTTATGAGAGTTTTTTCAGACAGAGATAAAACTACAGCATCTGCCCTCTATGTAAAAGCTATTGATGATGCAGTTGCACTAGGTGCAGATGTGATCAATATGAGTTTGGGTGCAGGTGCGGGTTCAACAGTAGATGCAGGTTCAGATATCATTGATGCAGTAAAAAGAGCACGCGCTAAAGGAGTATCTGTTGTTATTGCTGCTGGTAATAGTAATACTTTCGGTAGAGGTTTTTCACAACCATTGGCAGCAAATCCTGATTATGGTCTCGTCGGAAATCCCTCTACAGTAGAAGATTCAATTTCGGTTGCTTCGATTAATAATAAAATTCTAACTACTGAAGTTTTTGAAGTAAAAGGTTTAGAAAATGACGCTACCCTTGATTATGGTAAGTTTGATTTTAATAGACCTGAAACAGAAAAAGATTTTGAAAAAGGGAAAGAATACGAATATGTAGCAGCAGGTATTGGTCGTGAAGAAGATTTTGCTAATATTGATGTAAGAGGCAAGTTAGCACTGATTCAACGTGGTAAAATTAATTTTTCTGATAAGATTAAAAATGCTCTTAAACACGGTGCAGCTGGAGTTTTAATTTATAACAACGTTGAAGGTGCAAATGTTAGTATGTCTGTTACAGGTGATGCTAAGAAAATCCCATCTGTTTTTATTTCAAAACATTATGGTGAAATTCTTAAGTCTGGTCAGTATAAAATTGTCTTTAATCACAAGATGGATAATCGTAAATCAGACGTTGCAGACCAATTATCAGATTTTTCAAGTTGGGGAGTTACAACTGATGGACAATTGAAACCAGATGTTACTGCACCTGGTGGAAATATCTATTCATCATTTAACGACAATAGCTATGGAAGTATCAGTGGAACAAGTATGGCGGCCCCTCATGTAGCTGGTGTCGCAGCATTAGTCAAAGAATATTTAGCAAAGAAACATCCTGAATTATCAGCTAGTCAAATTTCAGAGATTGTAAAAGCTTTAATTATGTCTACTGCAAAACCACATTTTAATAAACAAACTGGAGCCTATACTTCTCCACGTCAGCAAGGTGCAGGCGTAGTTGACACGATGGCGGCAACAAGCACAGATTTATTTGTAACAGGTGCAAATAACTATCCAAGTGTTACTCTTGGCAATGTTGGTGATAAATTTACCTTTGAAGTTACAATTCATAATATTTCGGATAAAGACCAAACATTGAAGATGATTGTAAATACAAATACGGACGAAGTTGAAGAAGGGAAATTCACTCTCCGTCCACGAAAACTAACTGAAACAGTTTGGCCTGAAGTAACTGTGAAAGCTCATAGTACGAAGACGGTAACAGTTAGTGTAGATACAAGTAAGTTTACTGAAGAACTTAGCAAAATAATGCCAAATGGATATTTTCTAGAAGGATTTGTTAGATTTGTCAATCCTGCAGATGATGATTCTATTATTGGTTTACCATTTATGGGATTTAAGGGAGAATTCCAAAATCTACCTGCAATTGAAAAACCAATTTATCAATTGTTTAAGGAAGGAAACAGTGGATTTTACTCTGAAATTGATAAAGATAATCCAGGAATTTCACCTTCAGACGATGCAACTTATTTAACAAGTTCTGAAAATGATGTAAATGTTTTAAAAGCAGAGCGTCGAGGAAATCGAGTGACTGTACTTGGAGTGAAACAAGATGCTGAAGGAAAATACCATCTTCAATTAGATGAAAAGGGGAATATCCGCCTTGCTATCTCGCCAAATGAGGATGGTAATAAAGATTCTGTTCAGTTTAAAACTCTTGTCTATAGAAACTTGGTAAATCTTCGTGCGACGGTTTATGCTTCTTCGGATACAACACACAGTCAGCCTATTTGGCAAAGTCGTCCAACAGACCTTGTAAAAAATTATTTTGATGGCGATACTAGAAATCCAAGAAGTTATATTGTAGATAAAACAGCTTGGGGAGGACAGGATTCTAATGGAAATCGAGTTTCTGATGGAATTTATGACTATGTTATTAGTTATAAGCCAGATGTCCCTGGAGCTGAGGAACAATATACAACATTTAAAATTCAAATCGATACACAAAAACCTCTGATTACTTCGGGATATATTCGTTCTCAAGAAGATCAAGAACAATTTATAGCTCGCAAACCTCAGGATGTTGGAAATGGCGGAATTCTTCTAGAAAAAGTCTTTTATATTCGTCCTTCTGAAAATAGAGAGGCGACAGATTCAGAAATCGAACAGTATCAAATTATCAAACAAAATGAAGATGGTAGTTATACACTTCCTAAGAACGTTGATAAATCGAAAATCTTCTATTATGTAGAAGACTTTGCGGGAAATGTAGATTTTATATCTATCAAAGATCTTGTAGGTGAAGAAAATAGTGGTCGTGTAAAAATTGCTATACTAAACAATAAAACCAAGGATGAGATTGATACAACTTATGTTTATCGCATTAAAAATAGCGAAGGTCAATATGTAACCGTTGATAAGTCAAAAGATATTAATTTCTTGAAATTTGGGCATTATGTTGCAGAAATTTTTAGCTATGACCGTACAGAGTTGAAATTTGTGAGTGCTCTATCTAAGGAATTTGATTTAACGAAAGAAAATAGTTTTCAAACTATTACCTTCTTGGCTAACAAAATGAAATATGCCCCAGTAACGGTTGGCTTTAATCAAGCTGTTCCTGGAACTACAACGATTACTTTAGTAGGTGAAGACGGTCAGAGTCAAGTCTTGCCAGCTGAAACATATGGTAAACATTCTTATGGTAAGAAAGTGGTTACTGGTGAATATAAAGTTCTTGTAAATCTGTCAAACGGTTATGAATTACTTGATAATCTTCAACCATTTAAAGTTCTGTTTGGTAAAAATAATGTTTTGTCACTTTCAGTTGTTTCTAAGTTAGCTCTGATTGCAGCTTTAAATAAACAAATGGAAGTAGTTAAAACTCCGAGATATTATAATACAAAACAGAAGTTAAAAGAGATTTTTGATCAAAGTGTCAAAGATGCGCAACTAGCATTGGGAAGTAAACTTAACCAAGATAAAATTGATCAAATTGTTAAGGCTTTAGAGTCTGCTATGCAAACATTGGATGGTAAGGAATCTGATATCACATCATTGAAGAATGCTATTAAAGCATATGCTGAGACAGTTAAAAAAGGTAAATATATAAATTCTGATCAAGAACTCAAAGGTCAATATGATCGTGAATTTAAACTCTTGGCATTATTAATTACAAAAGATTTGATAACTCAAGATGAAATCGACCGTCTATTGACCACTTTCTTGAAAGCACAAGACCAGCTGAATGGGAAAGAAACAGATTTCATGAGCCTAAAAAATGTTATCGTGGATGAAGTGAAGTTCCAAGACAAAGATCCAAGATTTTTGACAGCTAGCAAAGAGGAGAAAGATTCATATAATCTTATTTTCAACAAAGCTAAGCTACTTTTGGAAAATGCAGAAGCTAGTCAAGAAGAAATTAATGCAGTAATCAATGCTCTAAAAGAGACGGCTGTAAAACTTAAGGCTAATAAAGTAGAGATTCCAACCAAACCAGTTGCACCAGTTAAGCCGGTTGATCCAACTAAAGCAGTTGCACCAGTTAAGCCAGTTATTCCAACTAAACCAGTTGTAACGATTAATCCAGTTAATCCAGCTAAACCAGTTGTAACGATTAATCCAGTTAATCCAGCTAAACCAGTTGTAACGATTAAACCAGTTATTCCAGCTAAATCAGTTGTAATGATTAATCCAGTTAATCCAGCTAAACCAGTTTCTCAAGTGAAACCTGTTAAATTAGTAAGTCACAATAGACAAGTCTCAACTATCAAACCTTCAATTAGCAATGATAAAATTGAGAAAGCTCCATCAATTATAGAAGCTAATCATGAGAATAAAACACTAGCTGGAAGTGGTCAACAAGTGCTTTTAGCTACAGTCAACAAAGAAGGAAAACAATTACCAACCACTGGTGAGAATAACATGATTTCTATTATGCTAAGTATTTCCGGAATTTCTCTCTTATTGTCAGTTATTGGAATTGCAACTTTTTCAAAAAGTGAGTAGAGAATACAATACATCTTTCTATAGTTTTTGATTTACAGTATGTTACAATTCTGATATAATAGTCAGGAGGAAAGAAAGTCTTATGGCGTTCTTCAAGCGAGCTTGGGATAGTGGGAGCCAAGTAGGGCAAAATAAGGAACTGGCGCTTTCTGTAGTATTTTTAAAAACAATGAAGTAATAAATTAGGGTGGAACCGCGTTTCTGACGCCCCTAGTCGCAAGGCTTGGGTGTTGAAATTCGGTTCTTTTTGAATTCGTATAATGCCTAAGTAGAAAGGAGCATAATGCTTAAAGGATCTTGTTTATGTAAAGAAGTGACCTACACTCTAGATGAGGAATTATCGGAATTAGTTTTTTGTCATTGCTCATTTTGTCGGAAAGCAAGTGCGTCTGCCTATACAGTTAATGCTAAAGTTAGCAGTGAAAGGCTAGTATTGAATGGAAAAGAAAAGCTTGTTTCCTATAGTTCTTCTCCAGGAAAACAGCGTTATTACTGCCAGAACTGTCATAGTCAAATTTTCACTGTTCAAGAAAATATACCAGAAGTCAGTGCTTTGAAATTAGGTACAATAGATGAATGCGATCAGAATTTACAAACTGTTCCTAAACGTCATATTTTTCAGGACCCAGCCTTTTCTTGGTTGCTTGATAAATAAATCTAAGAAGATAATATAAATTAAAGGAGTAAACAATGTCTAAAAAATTGACTTTCCACTGCGTCAGTGGCAGAAACCTCCTTATAGTCGGAACTGCCCACGCTCAGCACTAGAGTGCCTGAGCTAGACGCAGTACTAACTCGTCTTGCCTCGTATGATCGACGAGGCAGACTCGTGTCGCAAGTAATTTATATAAAAAGGAGTAAACAATGTCTAAGAAATTAACATTTCAAGAAATTATTTTGACTTTGCAACAATTTTGGAATGACCAAGGTTGTATGCTTATGCAGGCTTATGACAACGAAAAAGGTGCGGGAACAATGAGTCCTTACACTTTCCTTCGTGCTATCGGACCTGAGCCATGGAATGCGGCTTATGTAGAGCCATCACGTCGTCCTGCTGACGGTCGTTATGGGGAAAACCCTAACCGTCTCTACCAACACCACCAATTCCAAGTGGTCATGAAACCATCTCCATCAAATATCCAAGAACTTTACCTTGAGTCTTTGGAAAAATTGGGAATCAATCCTTTGGAACACGATATTCGTTTCGTTGAGGACAACTGGGAAAACCCATCGACTGGTTCAGCTGGTCTCGGTTGGGAAGTTTGGCTTGATGGGATGGAAATTACTCAGTTCACTTATTTCCAACAAGTCGGTGGATTGGCAACTGGCCCTGTGACTGCAGAAGTTACCTATGGTTTGGAGCGTTTGGCTTCTTACATCCAGGAAGTAGACTCTGTCTATGATATCGAGTGGGCTGATGGTGTAAAATACGGAGAAATCTTTATCCAGCCTGAGTATGAGCACTCAAAATATTCGTTTGAAATTTCTGACCAAGAAATGTTGCTGGAAAACTTTGATAAGTTTGAAAAAGAAGCTGGTCGTGCCTTGGAAGAAGGTTTGGTTCACCCTGCCTATGACTATGTTCTCAAATGTTCACACACCTTTAACCTGCTTGATGCGCGTGGTGCCGTATCTGTAACAGAGCGTGCAGGCTATATCGCTCGTATCCGTAACTTGGCCCGTGTCGTAGCTAAAACCTTTGTCGCAGAACGCAAACGCCTAGGCTACCCGCTTTTGGATGAAGCAACACGAGCTAAACTCTTAGCAGAAGACGCAGAATAGTGAGTAATATTGTGCTCTAAAATCGTTAGAGGCAAGTCGAAGACTTGCTAGAGGGATATGCACCGCCGTACTGTTATGTGGGGATTTTTGAAACCTTAGGTTCAAAAATTAGTCAGCTAAATCCACTTTGATGAGACTGTTGGAAATCTTGATCAATTTAGTATTAGATTTCCATACAGACTCACAAAGTTAGTTAGCGACGTCCCCAGTACCTAAGGTGCATATCAAAAAAGATTGAAGAAAATGTAAAGGAAAAAACATGACAAAAAACTTATTAGTAGAACTCGGTCTTGAAGAATTACCAGCCTATGTTGTCACACCAAGTGAAAAACAACTAGGCGAAAAAATGGCAGCCTTCCTCAAGGAAAACCGCCTGTCTTTTGAAGCTATTCAGACCTTCTCAACACCACGTTGTTTGGCTGTTCGTGTAACTGGTCTTGCAGACAAACAATCTGATTTGACAGAAGATTTTAAGGGGCCAGCAAAGAAAATTGCCTTGGATAGTGATGGAAACTTCACCAAAGCAGCTCAAGGATTTGTTCGTGGAAAAGGCTTGACAGTTGAAGATATTGAATTCCGTGAAATCAAGGGTGAGGAATATGTCTATGTTACCAAGGAAGAAATTGGTCAAGCAGTTGAAGCCATTGTTCCTGGTGTTGTAGATGTGTTGAAGTCCTTGACTTTCCCTGTCAGCATGCACTGGGCTAACAACACCTTTGAATACATCCGCCCTGTTCACACTTTAACTGTTCTTTTAGATGAAGAAGAGTTTGATTTGGATTTCCTTGATATCAAGGGAGGGCGTGTGAGCCGTGGCCATCGTTTCTTAGGACAAGAAACCAAGATTCAGTCAGCTTTGAGCTATGAAGAAGACCTTCGTAAGCAGTTTGTAATTGCGGATCCTCGTGAACGTGAGCAAATGATTGTTGACCAAATCAAAGCAATCGAAACTGAGCATGGTGTACGTATCGAAATTGATGCTGATTTGCTTAATGAAGTCTTGAACTTGGTTGAATACCCAACTGCCTTTATGGGAAGTTTTGATGCCAAATACCTTGAAGTTCCAGAAGAAGTTTTGGTGACTTCAATGAAAGAACACCAACGTTACTTTGTTGTTCGTGATCAAGACGGTAAACTATTGCCAAACTTCATTTCTGTTCGTAATGGAAACGCAGAGTATTTGGAAAATGTCATTAAAGGAAATGAAAAAGTCTTAGTAGCTCGCTTAGAAGACGGTGAATTCTTCTGGCGTGAAGACCAAAAATTGGTGATTTCAGATCTTGTTGAAAAATTAAACAATGTAACCTTCCATGAGAAGATTGGTTCCCTTCGTGAACACATGATTCGTACGGGGCAGATTGCTATTCTCTTGGCAGAAAAAGCTGGTTTGTCAGCGGATGAAACGATTGACCTAGCCCGTGCAGCAGCCATTTACAAGTTTGACTTGTTGACAGGTATGGTTGGCGAATTTGACGAGCTCCAAGGAATTATGGGTGAAAAATATGCCCTTCTTGCTGGGGAAACTCCAGCGGTAGCAGCTGCTATTCGTGAACACTACATGCCTACATCAGCCGAAGGAGAACTTCCAGAGAGCAAGGTTGGAGCCATTCTAGCCATTGCAGACAAATTGGATACGATTTTGAGTTTCTTCTCAGTAGGCTTGATTCCATCAGGTTCTAATGACCCTTATGCTCTTCGTCGTGCAACTCAAGGTGTAGTTCGTATCTTGGATGCTTTTGGTTGGCACATTGCTATGGATGAGCTGATCGATAGCCTTTATGATTTGAAATTCGACAGCTTAACTTATGAAAATAAAGCGGAGGTCATGGACTTTATCAAGGCTCGTGTCGATAAGATGATGGGCTCTACTCCAAAAGACGTTAAGGAAGCGGTCCTTGCAAGTTCGAACTTTGTTGTGGCGGATATGTTGGAAGCAGCAAGTGCTCTCGTAGAAGCAAGCAAGGAAGAAGACTTCAAACCATCTGTTGAATCACTTTCTCGTGCCTTTAACTTGGCTGAGAAGGCAGAAGGAGTTGCCACAGTTGATTCAGCTCTCTTTGAGAGTGAAGAAGAGAAAGCCTTGGCAGAAGCAGTAGAATCACTCGTTTTGTCAGGGACTGCCAGTCAGCAATTGAAACAACTCTTTGCGCTTAGTCCAGTTATTGATGCCTTCTTTGAAAATACTATGGTTATGGCCGAAGATCAGGCTGTACGTCAAAATCGTTTGGCAATCTTGTCGCAATTAACCAAGAAAGCAGCTAAACTTGCACGTTTTAACCAAATCAATACCAAATAAAATCTGTTAAACGGATTAAATCTTATCATAAAGGAGAGAAACATGGATCCTAAAAAAATTGATCGTATTAACGAGCTTGCCAAAAAGAAAAAAACAGAAGGCTTGACCCCAGAAGAAAAAGTAGAACAAGCCAAGTTACGTGAGGAGTACATAGAAGGTTATCGTCGCACTGTTCGTCACCACATCGAAGGGATCAAAATTGTGGACGAAGAAGGAAACGATGTTACACCAGAGAAACTACGTCAGGTACAACGTGAAAAAGGTTTACATGGCCGTAGTCTCGATGATCCAAATTCATAATAAATATTCTTTCTTTTAATAAGAATAGATAAAATAATAACCAAAAGACTAGCAGACACAAACTGCTAGTCTTTTGTCACTTAAAAAGGAACCAAAATGGTTCCTAAAACTATTATTAGTTACTTGCGCCAGATGTAGCGTCAGCGCCACCACCGTGACCTCCAGCATCACCTGCATCAGAAGCTCCAGATGTGGCATCTGCTCCGCCATGTCCTCCAGCAGGAGCTGCAGCATTTCCACCAACTAGACGTTGACCAGTTGTATTGAGGTACCAATCAAGCCATGGTTGGAAATTAAAGATAATCTCATTAATTCCAGCATATGAGCCATCTGGATAGTACATTGCTTGGTAATTATGGGTATTAATAACACCTTCAGGTGTTCCTGGCACAATTGTACGGACATATTCTTGATCTCCGTTACGCAATACGCCGACAACCCATTCAACGTTTTTCATTCTAGAATCTGGCAATGTACCGTGTACTGTCCCTAATCTATTTCCTGATTGAGCACGGACACGTTTACCAAACATTGTATCTGGGTCTTGGTGTGCGTTATTAAAGTACAAGAATTGATTATTATCATCTGCAAATGTCAATTCAAATGGCATTGCTTTCAAGAACATGTCAAGTTGGTTAACTGTCAAGATACCGTGGTCTAATTTAACGTAAGTATCTCCAGAAACAGCTCCAACAAGTTCAGCAGCTTTTTCTACCCATTCAGGATCATCTGGATCAACACCTTGGATAGTAGTTGCAATTGAATTTGTACAATATAAATCTTCTGGCTCAATTGGTTTTGGTTTTTTCAATTTTGAAACGACTCCCACATATTTTACAAAGTTGTCCAAGCATGTTTCAAGGAAATTAACAGTTCCTTCATTCGTGATATTTCCATTAACATCAAAAGCTTCTTTAGCTTTACCAAGAAGGAATTCATTTCCTGGAAGAGTGTAGGCATTGACACCTGGAGCGTCAAGAATCTTACGAAGGTGAACTTGGGCACGAGAAGTACCTTGGTCGTAGTAAGAAGCTCCCACAATCATGACTGGCTTGTTTTCAAATGGATGAACCTCGTATGAAAGCCATTCAAGAACTGATTTAAGAGAAGCTGAGATTGTGTGGTTGTGCTCAGGAGTAGCAATAATGACACCATCAGCACGCGTAATTCTGTTATACAAGAGACGCAATTGGAAGCTTTCGTCCCATTTTTCGTCTTGGTTAAACATTGGAACTTCATCAATTTCGAGAACTTCTAATTCAAATTTGAGTTTGAAGTGACGACGGATGAATTCTAAGAGTTTACGGTTATATGATTGATCGTAGTTTGATCCTACAAGTCCAACAAATTTCATTCTTTTTGGTCTCCTATCTTACAAATTTTCCCAGTCAAAGTCTTCAGCATCTTTGCGAAGTAGGGCTTGTGCGTTGCGCAATTTTTCTGTAATTTTTACAAAGATACGGAAGTCGTCAAAAGTGGCATCCAATTTTTTAATAACATCAAGATCCACTAGGTCTCCACTTGGGTTGAAGGCTTGAAGAGAGTGTGAAAGCAAGAATTCATCAGGAAGGACACTTGCTTTAATTTCTGGAGCATTCAAGATTTGGCGAAGTTGTAATTGGGCACGTGATGAACCAAGCGTACCATATGAAGCACCTGTAATCATGATTGGTTTGTTCAAAAGTGGATAGATACCATAAGACAACCAAGCAAGAGCGCTCATCAAAACAGCTGGGATAGAGTGGTCATACTCAGGAGTACCAATAATAACGCCATCTGCCTCTTCAATTTTAGCAGCAATTTCTAGGATTTCAGCAGGTACTTGCTTGTCAGCTGGTTTGTTGAAGACAGGAATGTCTTTAATTTCAACAAGTTCAATTTCAGCTTTTTCAGCAAAGTGTTTTTGCATGTATTGAAGCAATTGGCGGTTTGTAGAACGTTTTGAATTTGTTCCAACAATAGCAATAAGTTTTAACATGAGATTTCCTTTCTCTTTTTACATAATACAATTTTAAAACTCCATTGAAACAGTTGTTTCTATAGAGTAGGAATTCCTGAAGAACAGCTTAGGTAACCTTTCTTATCGATGAGGATAGCTTCGATGCCCTCTAAACTTTCGACTTGCCAGAGGATAGAAGCAGGTCTTTCTCCAAAGAGTCGAGTTGTCCATATTTCACCATCGACTGACTTATCAGAGATAATTGTGAGACTAGCAAGTTCCGTTTCAACAGGATATCCTGTTTGGCTGTCAAAAATATGATGGTAATCTTTTCCATCGACAGTCAGGTGACGTTCATAAATGCCTGAAGTGACGACAGATTGATTGATAACGGGGATGGTCATTAAGTGATTTCCCCGAGGATTGGCTGGGTCTTGAATCCCGATTTGCCAAGGTTGATTTCCTCTTGCCTGATTTTTTCCAATAGTCAGGATATTCCCTCCCAGATTGATCAAGGCAGATGTTACTCCCTCTTCTCTCAGAAATTGGGCAACTTTATCCGCACTATAACCCTTGGCTAAACAACCAAGATCAATCTTCATTCCTTTCTGTTTCAAGAATACAGTGTAAGTAGAAGAATCTAACTCGATAGAATGAGGATTGATTAAAGGAAGTACCGATTCAATTTCTTGAGGTTGTGCGACTTTGGCATCCGAAAAACCGATGCGCCAGGTTTGAATTAAGGGACCAATACTGATGTTGAGATGGCTAGAGGGCGCTAGGCTATGCTCTAAACCAAGTGAAATCAGTTCAAACAGGTCTGGATGAACCTTGACAGGAGCTATTCCAGCTTGATAATTGATTTCCATCAACTCAGATTCTTGGCTATTGGCGTTGAAGCGGTATTCGAGCTCTCTGAGTAAATCAAAGGATTTCTGGAGCAAGATATCTGCTCGCTCATCCACCAATGAAATAGTGATAGTGGTTCCCATTAGCCGTTCGGAATGTGAACTAAGAGGCAAGCTACCAACTCCTTTCTCTTATGAAAAGAAGGCTGAAATATAGTAAATTTATATTAAATTTAACCCCTTACATTTTCTTTCCATGATACTAGCATACCATAAAGTCAGCGTTTTCACAAATAAAATTTGTAAAGTTGTCAAGAAATATGCTCAGAAAATAAAGAGTAATTGTAAGAAAGGCTGATAAAATACAGATTATTTACATTTTTTTACAAAAAAATCGGGAAAATTAGCTAAACTCTTGTAAACGCTAACAGTAAATGTTATACTAGAAGGGTAAATTTAAAATTGAAGGTAGGAATTTTTCTATGAGTAAAATCGTTGTAGTTGGTGCTAACCACGCTGGTACAGCATGTATTAATACTATGTTGGATAATTTTGGCAATGAGAACGAAATTGTTGTATTCGACCAAAACTCTAACATCTCTTTCCTAGGATGTGGAATGGCCCTTTGGATTGGTGAACAAATTGACGGTGCTGAAGGCTTGTTCTATTCTGATAAAGAAAAATTGGAAGCTAAAGGTGCTAAGGTATATATGAACTCACCAGTTCTTTCAATCGACTATGATAACAAAGTAGTTACTGCAGAAGTTGAAGGAAAAGAGCACAAAGAATCATACGATAAATTGATTTTCGCTACAGGTTCTACACCAATCTTGCCACCAATCGAAGGTGTTGAAATTGTTAAAGGCAACCGCGAATTTAAAGCAACTCTTGAAAATGTACAATTCGTTAAATTGTACCAAAACGCTGAAGAAGTGATTCACAAATTGTCTGATAAGAGTCAACACCTTGACCGAATCGCCGTTGTTGGTGGTGGTTATATCGGTGTTGAACTTGCTGAAGCCTTTGAACGTCTTGGAAAAGAAGTTGTCCTTGTTGATATCGTTGATACTGTTTTGAACGGTTACTATGACAAAGACTTCACACAAATGATGGCGAAGAACTTGGAAGACCACAACATCCGCTTGGCGCTTGGTCAAACTGTTAAAGCAATCGAGGGTGATGGTAAAGTTGAACGCTTGATTACTGATAAAGAAACTTTCGATATCGATATGGTTATCCTTGCAGTTGGTTTCCGTCCAAATACAGCCCTTGCTGATGGTAAGATTGAACTCTTCCGTAACGGTGCCTTCCTTGTAGACAAGAAACAAGAAACATCTATCCCTGGCGTTTACGCTGTAGGTGACTGTGCAACTGTTTATGACAACGCTCGTAAAGACACTAGCTACATCGCTCTTGCTTCAAATGCTGTTCGTACTGGTATCGTTGGTGCATATAACGCTTGTGGACATCAATTGGAAGGAATCGGTGTGCAAGGTTCAAACGGTATCTCTATCTACGGTCTTCACATGGTTTCAACCGGTTTGACTCTTGAAAAAGCTAAAGCAGCAGGTTACAATGCAACTGAAACAGGCTTTAACGATCTTCAAAAACCAGAATTCATGAAACATGATAACCATGAAGTAGCAATCAAGATTGTCTTTGACAAAGATAGCCGTGAAATTCTTGGTGCACAAATGGTTTCACACGATTCTGCAATCAGCATGGGAATCCACATGTTCTCACTTGCTATCCAAGAGCATGTGACAATCGATAAATTGGCATTGACAGACCTATTCTTCTTGCCACACTTCAACAAACCATACAACTACATCACAATGGCTGCCCTTACAGCTGAAAAATAAAAATGAATGAGCTATCTGGCCTTAAGTTAAGGTCAGATAGTTTTTTCATCATTCTGTACCCATACAATTACGTTTTTTTTATCTTGTACTTCATTTTAATCTAACTTAAAATGAAATGGTAGCTACCAATACAAATGATGAGGATAAAGAAATGACTGAAAATCGTTATGAACTAAATAAAAACTTGGCACAGATGCTCAAAGGTGGGGTTATCATGGACGTTCAGAACCCTGAACAGGCTCGTATTGCAGAGGCCGCTGGTGCGGCTGCTGTTATGGCCTTGGAGCGAATTCCAGCTGATATTCGTGCAGCTGGTGGTGTTTCCCGTATGAGTGATCCAAAGATGATTAAGGAAATCCAAGAAGCGGTTAGTATTCCAGTGATGGCCAAGGTCAGAATCGGGCACTTTGTTGAAGCTCAGATTTTAGAGGCTATTGAGATTGACTATATTGATGAGAGTGAAGTTTTATCTCCAGCAGACGATCGTTTCCATGTGGACAAAAAAGAATTCCAAGTTCCTTTTGTCTGTGGGGCTAAGGATTTGGGAGAAGCCTTGCGTCGTATTGCTGAAGGAGCTTCTATGATTCGTACCAAAGGAGAACCGGGGACGGGGGATATCGTTCAAGCCGTTCGTCATATGCGTATGATGAATCAGGAAATTCGCCGCATTCAAAACCTACGTGAGGACGAACTTTATGTTGCCGCCAAGGACTTGCAGGTACCTGTAGAATTGGTTCAATACGTCCATGAACATGGAAAATTGCCAGTTGTAAACTTTGCGGCTGGAGGCGTTGCAACGCCAGCAGATGCTGCGTTGATGATGCAATTAGGGGCAGAGGGTGTCTTTGTCGGTTCAGGTATTTTCAAGTCAGGAGATCCTGTTAAACGAGCGAGTGCCATTGTCAAAGCGGTAACTAACTTCCGTAATCCTCAAATCCTAGCTCAAATCTCTGAAGATCTAGGCGAAGCCATGGTTGGTATTAATGAAAATGAAATTCAAATTCTCATGGCAGAGCGAGGAAAATAGATGAAAATCGGAATATTGGCCTTGCAAGGTGCCTTTGCAGAACATGCAAAAGTGCTAGATCAATTAGGTGTCGAGAGTGTTGAAATCAGAAATCTAGATGATTTTCGGGAACATCAGAGTGACTTGTCAGGTTTGATTTTGCCTGGTGGGGAGTCTACAACCATGGGCAAGCTCTTACGAGACCAAAACATGATGCTTCCCATTCGAGAAGCCATTCTATCTGGTTTACCAGCCTTTGGAACCTGTGCAGGCTTGATTTTGCTGGCTAAGGAAATTACTTCTCAGGAAGAGTGTCATCTTGGAACTATGGATATGGTGGCCGAGCGCAATGCCTATGGGCGCCAATTAGGAAGTTTCTATACGGAAGCAGAATGTAAGGGAGTCGGTCAGATTCCAATGACCTTTATTCGTGGTCCAATTATCAGTAGTGTTGGAGAGGGTGTAGAAATTCTAGCAACAGTTGATAATCAAATCGTTGCAGCTCAAGAAAAAAATATGTTGGTAACTTCTTTTCATCCAGAATTGACTGATGATGTCCGCTTGCACCAGTACTTTATCAATATGTGTAAAGAAAAAAGTTGAGATTGAATTTCTCAACTTTTTTACATGTAATAAACAATGGCAATGTATTGGAGGGCAGACGCAGCTAGGATAAAAAGATGCCAAATCATGTGGAAATAAGGTTTCTTCTTGGCGTAAAATCCAGCTCCAACTGTATAACATAGTCCGCCAGTTACCATGAGACTCCAGAAAATTGGTGTCGTTTGACTGATAATGGCAGGAATGATAGCTAGAACCAACCAGCCCATAATCAGGTAAAGAGCAAGGCTAAATTTCTCATTGACTTTTTTAGCAAAGATTTTATAGAGAATACCAAATATGGTCGTTCCCCATTGGATGGCAATAATCAGATAGCCAAACCAGTTATTCATTAAGGTCAAGACGACGGGCGTGTATGAGCCAGCAATGGCAACATAAATCATAGAATGGTCGATGATTCGCAAGACATATTTGTGGGTTGAACCATAGGCCATAGAGTGGTAAATGGTGGATGATAGAAACATGAGAAAGAGACTAATAACGAAAATGGAAACGCCGATAGATGATAAAAATCCGTGTGCCTCATAACTATAGGTGGATGAAATGGGGAGTAAGATGAGCATGATGACGGCACCCACAGCATGGGTCACACTATTAGCAATCTCCTCTCCGAAACTGAGTTGTTTGCTGAGTTTAAGACTAGTGTTCATTGGATTACCTCCTCTTGAGTATGATGGATTAAGGCTAGAGTTTGATGATAGAGTTTAACGGTTTGGCAGCTGGTTTGGATAATGGGGTTAGCTGGGTCAATTCCTTGATTCATGTAGTTTACAAAAGCATCGTAGAGTTGGTCTGAACTTGCTTGAGTTTGGAGAGTATTAAGTGTCTGTGCTATTTCTTGAATAGAAAATACAGACTTGAGGGTTGTGATAGCAATCAAACGGGCAATCTGTTGGCGTTGGTATTTTTTCTTGTCAGGCTTTGTCAGGTAACCATGTTTAACATAATTGTTGACCATGGATGCTGTTAATCCCTTGTCTTTATCTGGAGAGACAGGGGCGCAGACCTGATTGACATAGAGCAAAACCTGGTCCAGATAGAGGTCAATATTTGGGATTTCTGCCCATTTGGGGTAGGAAAAGGTAGTTTTCATTTTCAACTCCTTTTTATCTAGTTTCAATAACTAGATTATAAAATAATAAAAACAGAAAGTCAAGTTTTAACTGCTTGTAGAAAGACTTAAATTATGCTATGATGGGAGAAACTAGTCAGAAATGAGGAGAAAAGATGGAGATTCGTTTAGCTTTTCCAGATGAAGTAGATGCCATCATGCAGGTGATAGAGGATGCTAAAAAATGTTTAGCGGATGCTGGTAGTGACCAGTGGCAAAATGGTTATCCAAATGCTGATATTATTATTGAGGATATTATCTCAGGCCAAGCCTACGTAGCCTTGGAAGAGGGAGAACTATTAGCCTATGCTGCTGTGACCAAGAGTCCAGAGGCAGCCTATGAAGCCATTTATGAAGGCAACTGGCAAGCTGGGGAGTCAGAGTACCTAGTCTTTCACCGTATTGCTGTGGCAGCAGATGTGCAGGGACAGGGAGTTGCTCAAACCTTTTTAGAGGGCTTGATTGAAGGTTTTGATTATCTAGATTTTCGCTCAGATACGCATGTTGCAAACAAGGCCATGCAGCATATCTTTGAAAAACTCGGTTTTAAACAGGTTGGTAAGGTTCCAGTTGATGGCGAACGCTTGGCCTATCAAAAATTAAAGAAATAATGCAAAAGAAGTACGTAAAAATGCTCTACTTTTCGCCAATAGGAACCTTGTCTTTGGTTGCCGACGAGCAATATCTGTATGGCATTTGGGTTCAGGAGCAGAAGCATTTTGAGAGGGGACTAGGAGATGAAACAATAGAAGAAGTTGTTAGTCATCCCATTTTAGACCCAGTTATTGCTTGCTTAGATGTTTACTTTAAAGGCAAGCCTCAGGATTTATCCAACTTGCCCTTGGCTCCAATCGGAACGGATTTTGAAAAGCGAGTTTGGTCCTATTTACAGGGAATTCCTTATGGTCAGACAGTGACCTATGGACAAATAGCCCAAGAGCTACAAGTGGATTCTGCTCAAGCAATTGGTGGAGCGATAGGACGCAATCCGTGGTCTATCCTAGTACCTTGTCATCGGGTGCTGGGAGCTGGCAAGCGTCTGACAGGTTATGCTGCAGGAGTGGAAAAGAAAGCTTGGCTCTTGGAGCATGAAGGCGCAGATTTTAAAGATATAAAATAGAAAGTGAAAGACATGTTAGAATTTATCGAATATCCAAAATGTTCAACTTGTAAAAAAGCAAAACAAGAATTAAACCAACTCGGTGTGGACTATAAAGCCATCCATATCGTTGAAGAAACACCTAGCCAAGAAGTCATTTTAAACTGGCTAGAAACCTCGGGTTTTGAGTTGAAGCAATTTTTCAACACCAGTGGGATCAAATACCGTGAATTGGGGCTGAAAGATAAGGTAGGAAGTCTGTCAAACCAAGAAGCAGCTGAGTTGCTAGCAAGCGACGGTATGTTGTTAAAACGCCCCATTTTAGTAGAAAATGGAACTGTTAAGCAAATCGGTTATCGAAAAGCTTATGAAGAATTGGGATTGAAATAGTTTTTATCTATCTCTTTGATAGATAAAATATATAACCTCCCTGTTTCAAAGTATGATAAACTAGTAGGTAGACAAAGTCTGTACCTGACCGTAGCAAATAATTTCATTGACGGCAAAAGTATGGTAGAATGAATCATTATCAGGAGAGGATGTTTTTATGAATGTTACAACGATTTTAGCATCAGATTGGTACCAAAACTTGATGCAATTGATTCCGGATGGCAAGCTTTTTAGCTTGCGTTCGGTCTTTGATGGAATCCCGAGAATTGTCCAACAACTTCCAATAACGATTATGTTGACCATTGGTGGTGCTCTTTTTGGCTTGGTTTTGGCGCTTCTTTTTGCCATTGTGAAGATCAATCGTGTCAAAATTTTATACCCCTTGCAGGCCTTCTTTGTTAGCTTCTTAAAAGGGACACCGATTTTGGTGCAACTCATGTTGACCTACTACGGAATTCCTTTGGCTTTGAAAGCTCTCAATCAGCAATGGGGAACTGGTTTCAATATCAATGCGATTCCAGCCGCTGCTTTTGCAATTGTCGCCTTTGCCTTTAATGAAGCAGCTTATGCTAGTGAAACCATTCGTGCAGCCATTCTCTCAGTCAATCCTGGTGAGATTGAGGCGGCACGCAGTCTGGGGATGACCCGAGCGCAAGTTTATCGTCGCGTGATTATTCCAAATGCGGCCGTTGTGGCGACTCCAACCTTAATCAATTCCCTAATCGGCTTGACCAAAGGAACTTCTCTAGCCTTTAGTGCGGGTGTTGTGGAAGTCTTTGCCCAAGCTCAGATTTTGGGTGGAGCTGATTACCGCTACTTTGAACGCTTTATCTCCGTTGCCCTTGTTTATTGGGTAGTCAATATCGGAATTGAAAGCCTTGGTCGTTTCATCGAGAGAAAAATGGCTATTTCTGCACCCGATACAGTGCAAACAGATGTGAAAGGAGACCTTCGTTAATGATTAAGATTTCGAATTTAAGCAAATCCTTTTCAGGACAGACTGTCTTGGATCATCTGAACTTGGATATTCAAAAAGGGGAAGTTGTAGCCTTGATTGGTTCTTCAGGAGCTGGAAAATCAACCTTCCTTCGTAGTCTCAATTATCTTGAAACACCTGACAGTGGCTCGATTCAGATTGATGATTTCTCAGTTGATTTTTCTAAAATCACTCAAGAAGAAATCCTTGCCCTACGCCGTAAGTTGTCTATGGTTTTCCAACAGTTTAATTTGTTTGAACGCCGAACAGCACTTGATAATGTGAAAGAAGGCTTGGTTGTTGTCAAGAAATTATCCGACCAAGAAGCAACCAAGATTGCCAAGGAAGAGTTGGCTAAGGTTGGGCTTTCAGACCGTGAAAACCATTATCCTCGCCATTTATCAGGTGGACAGAAGCAACGGGTTGCCCTAGCGCGTGCACTTGCGATGAAACCAGATGTCTTGCTCTTAGACGAACCAACTTCAGCCCTTGATCCAGAATTGGTCGGCGAAGTAGAAAAGTCTATTGCAGATGCTGCTAAGTCAGGTCAAACCATGATTTTGGTTAGTCATGACATGTCCTTTGTAGCTCAAGTTGCGGATAAGATTCTCTTCCTAGATAAGGGGAAAATCATTGAGTCTGGAACACCGGATGAGATTATCCACCATCCTAAAGAAGAGCGAACAAAAGAATTCTTCGCTAGTTACAAACGGACTTATATTTGATATAATAGATAAAGAAAAACTCAGTTAGCTGGACTAGCTGAGTTTACTCTTTAAAAAAGATAGAAATGAGAGAAATCATGCTACTGCAACTATTTTCTTTATATTTCGAGAGTTTGATCTTGACCACCATCCTCGTCCTGATTTTTTTAGGGATTTGGATTGGACTGAGAGCCATGTCGGGAGTTGATAAGACAGCCAAGGCTCGCCAAGCCCATCTCTATGATATGATTATGATTGGTGTTTTGGTTGTTCCAGTATTATCCTTTGCGGTTATGAGTTTAATTCTTGTTTTCAAGGCATAATCCTTGCTTGATTGACAAGAAAGAGTTAGAATAAAGATAGTTACAACAAGAAAGAAGGAAACTATATGTACGATACTATTATTATCGGTGCTGGACCTGCAGGTATGACTGCAGCCTTGTATGCTGCTCGAAGCAATCTGAAAGTAGCCTTGATTGAAGGTGGTCTGCCAGGTGGTCAGATGAATAATACATCTGATATTGAAAATTACCCAGGATACGCTAATATTAGTGGGCCAGAATTGGCAGAAAAGATGTTTGAACCGCTTGAAAATCTTGGTGTTGAGCACATTTATGGCTATGTTAAAAATGTAGAAGACCATGGTGATTTTAAGAAAGTGATGACTGATGACCAAACATATGAAACACATACAGTTATCGTAGCAACTGGTTCTAAACACCGTCCTTTGGGAGTACCTGGAGAAGAAGAACTGAACAGTCGTGGTGTTTCTTACTGTGCCGTGTGTGATGGTGCTTTCTTCCGTGACCAAGATTTGTTGGTAGTTGGTGGTGGAGATTCAGCTGTTGAAGAAGCCCTCTTCTTGACTCGCTTTGCCAAGACTGTTACCATTGTTCACCGTCGTGACCAGCTTCGTGCCCAAAAAGTGTTACAAGACCGCGCCTTTGCGAATGAGAAAATCAGCTTTATCTGGGATTCTGTAGTGAAGGAAATCAAAGGTGAAAACCGAGTAGAATCTGTCGTATTTGAAAATGTGAAAACAGGTCAAGTGACGGAACAAGCCTTTGGTGGTGTCTTTATCTATGTTGGATTGGACCCTCTTAGCGATTTTGTTAAAGAATTAAATATTCAAGACCAAGCAGGTTGGATTGTGACAGATAACCACATGAAAACTGCAGTTGATGGTATCTTTGCCGTTGGAGATGTTCGCTTGAAAGACCTTCGCCAAGTAACAACAGCAGTTGGAGATGGAGCTATCGCTGGTCAAGAAGCCTATAAATTTATCACAGAACATAGTTAATACACTTCTAAAATCTCTTCAAACCACGTCAGCTTTGCTTTGCCGTAGGTATGAGTACTGACTTCGTCAGTTCTATCCACAACCTCAAAACAGTGTTTTGAGCTGACTTCGTCAGTTCTATCCACAACCTCAAAACAGTGTTTTGAGCTGACTTCGTCAGTCTTATCTACAACCTCAAAGCAGTGCTTTGAGCTGACTTCGTCAGTCTTATCTACAACCTCAAAGCAGTGCTTTGAGCTGTCTACAGCTAGCTTCCTAGTTTGCTCTTTGATTTTCATTGAGTATAATCATAAAAAAGTTTCCAATCAGATGACTGGAAACTTTTTTATAGTCTATTTCGGAAAACTTCGTACATGAGAATAGCTGCAGCAACGCTGGCATTAAGGCTTTGAACATGTCCATTCATCGGAATGGTAATCATCTCATCAACCTGTTTTTTGATGTTGCTAGAGATGCCTTTTCCTTCATTTCCAATGATGAGGGCAATTTTCCCTTTTGTATTCCACTTATGGCAAGGAGTCCCATTCATATCTGTTCCAAAGGTCCAGAAGCCTTCATCCTTGAGTTTGTCCAGAGTTTGGCTCAGGTTGGTTACTCGGGCAATTGGAACGTGCTCAATAGCACCTGTGGCTGTTTTGGCAACGACAGGAGTAACTCCGACAGCACGGTGTTTGGGAATGATGACTCCGGAAACATTGGTTGCATCAGCGGTTCTTAAGATGGAGCCTAAGTTGTGAGGGTCAGTTAACCCGTCCAGAATCAATAGCAAAGGATTTTCTTCTTGGCGTGTTTTGGCAAGGATTTGGTCCAGCTCGCTATAGGCAAATTCAGATACTCGTAGAACAAAACCTTGGTGGACAGCACCTTCGGTCATCTCAGAAAGGGATTTTTTTGAAGTCCAAGAAATGGACACCTTCTTTTCTGTAGCCAGTTCCTTGACTTTCTCAAGATTCTTACCTCGGAGATCTTCTTGAAGGTAGAGTTTGTTACCAGTATTTGCAAGGAGGGCTTCGGTAACGGCGTGGACGCCATAGACAATATCATTTGTTTTCATGCCTCTATTATAACACAAAACCCCGTATTGCAACGGGATTTTCTTTATTCTAGAATTAGTAAACCATCTTTAACTGCAAATGGGTCTTTTTCATTGATACGATCATAAAACATGATGCCGTTGATGTGGTCAATTTCATGCTGAACAACGATGGAGTTGTAGCCTTTGAGCTTGATACGGTGTTTTTCTCCATCCTTGTCAAAGTAGTCAACAGTAACGCGGGCATGGCGAACAACATAGCCAGGTACGTTGCGGTCAACAGAGAGGCAGCCTTCTCCTTCGCCAAGAGCAGCGTCTTGAACCGAGTGAGAGACGATTTTGGGATTGTACATAATGGCTTGCAAGTCGTAGGCTTCCTGTGGAGTTTCGCCTTCTTCAACAATGTTTGGCACCAAAACAGCGATAATGCGTTTTGAGATATCTAACTGGGGAGCAGCCAGTCCAACACCACCGCGGAGCCCCATTTTTTCAGCCATGACGGGATCTTGGGAATGTTTAAGGAATTGCATCATCTTTTCGCCAAGGATGATTTCCTGATCAGATAAGGGGAAAGTGACTTCCTCAGCAACCGCGCGTAGAGTAGGATTCCCTTCGCGGATAATATCGTTCATATCAATTAAGTGAGCAGCTTTTGTAATACGTTCTATAGCAGACATTTTCTCTCCTTTCATTACCTCTACATGATAACACAAAATGACAAGGATTGAAAGTATTACAGCCTTTAGGATTTGTAGAAAATAGATAGGATGTTCAATTCATACTCAATGAAAATCAAAGAGCAAACTAGGAAGCTAGCCGCAGGCTGTACTTTAGTACGGTAAGGCGACGCTGACGTGGTTTGAATTTGATTTTCGAAGAGTATCAATTGTGAAAGAATTACTTATCTGTGATATAATAAAAAGAAAAGGCTTGCATTAGAAAGTAGGGAGAATGAAGATGCAAAGAAGACAAGATAGATATAAACGTGGACCAGTTTTTCATTTTGTGAGGGGTTTTGTAAACTTTTTTAGGAGTTATCGCAAGTGGAGCAATAAGGGATTTGTGACGATACTCTTGCTAGCAGTTGCTTTATCAATGGGTTTGGTCTTGTTGTTTGAAAGCTTCCAAGGAATCCCTTTAACCAGTCAAAAAAAGGATACCATTTCTCAAGAAGCAAATAAGACGAATCAAAATTCTAAAAATCAGGAAGAGGAAAAAACTGCAAGAATTATGGCCAACGGGGATCTCCTCTATCATATTCCCATCTATCGTTCTGCCTTAAAAGAAGATGGTACCTATGATTTTCATGAAAATTTTGATTATGTGAAACCATGGCTCAAACAAGCAGACTTGATTATAGGTGATTTTGAAGGCACTGTGAACAATGACCACTATTTGGCAGGTTATCCTCTCTTTAATGCACCTGGAGAAGTCATGGATGCTATCAAGGATGCCGGTTATCAAGTGCTAGACTTGGCGCATAACCATATCCTAGATTCACAAATAGAAGGTGTGGTCTCAACAGCAGATGCTATTGAGAAGGCAGGAATGACACCTATTGGAGTGTATACGCATGAGTCCCGTGATCAAGCTCCACTGGTTATCAAGGAAGTGAACGGTATCAAGGTTGCACTTTTGGCCTATTCTTATGGTTTTAATGGAATTGAGCAAAGTATTTCTCAAGAAGACTATAACCGCTATCTTTCAGACCTAAATGAAGACAAGATGAAGGCTGAAATTGAACGAGCAGAGAAGGAAGCAGATATCACCATTATCATGCCTCAGATGGGTGTGGAGTATCGCTTGGAACCAACTGAAGAACAAAAGGCTCTTTATCACAAGATGATCGATTGGGGAGCTGATATTATCTTTGGAGGGCACCCTCACGTAGTTGAACCATCTGAAACGGTTGAAAAAGATGGAGACAAGAAACTCATTATCTATTCAATGGGGAACTTCATTTCCAATCAACGAATCGAAACTATGCAAGATGAAGAGAATGCTAAGTGGACAGAGCGTGGCGTACTCATGGATGTGACCATTAAGAAAAAAGCAGGTAAGACGACAATCGAAACTGCCAAAGCACATCCTTCTTGGGTAAACCGTACACCGAAAGGAACCTATTCTCCAGAAGGTTATCCACTTTTCCTTTACCAAACCTATATCTTAGAAGATTTTATCGAGGGTGGTAGTCATCGTGACCAGTTAGATGAAGCGACTAAGGAACGAATTGATACAGCCTATAAAGAAATGAACGAACATGTAGGATTGAAGTGGGATTAGCTTGAATTCAGAGGGCATTAAATGACGATTAAAATAATTGCGACAGATATGGATGGGACCTTGCTGGATGCTAGAGGCCAGCTTGATCTCCCACGTTTGGAAAAGATTTTAGATCAGTTGGATCAAAGGGGTATTCGTTTTGTCATTGCGACTGGCAATGAAATTCACCGCATGAGGCAACTACTGGAGCACTTGGTCGATCGAGTGGTTCTGGTTGTTGCAAACGGTGCTCGTATTTTTGAAAACAATGAATTGATTCAGGCACAGACTTGGGATGATGCTATTGTCGATAAGGCTTTGGCTCATTTCAAGGGTCGAGCGTGTCAGGATCAGTTTGTTGTGACGGCTATGAAGGGTGGTTTCGTCAAAGAAGGTACGATTTTTACAGATCTTGAAAGTTTTATGACTCCAGAAATGATTGAAAAATTCTACCAACGGATGCATTTTGTGGATGAATTAACATCTGACCTCTTTGGTGGTGTGCTCAAGATGAGTATGGTTGTTGGTGAGGAACGTTTGAGTTTGATCTTGGCAGAGATTAATGACCTCTTTGATGGCCGTGTTCGGGCTGTATCGAGTGGCTATGGTTGCATTGATATCCTCCAAGCTGGAATCCATAAAGCATGGGGCTTGGAAGAATTACTCAAGCGTTGGGACTTGACCTCCCAACAAATCATGGCTTTTGGCGATAGTGAAAATGATGTTGAAATGCTTGAAATGGCTGGGATTGCCTATGCGATGGAAAATGCTGATGAGAAAGCCAAAGCTGTGGCGACTGCTCTAGCACCAGCTAACAGCCAAGGAGGAGTTTACCAAGTCTTGGAAAACTGGTTAGAAAAAGGAGAATGAAGTGGCAGTACAGTTATTAGAAAATTGGTTACTGAAGGAACAGGGCAAAATCCAAACCAAGTATCGTCACTTAAATCAAATTTCTGTTGTAGAGCCAGACATTCTTTTTATTGGGGATTCTATTGTCGAATATTATCCTCTGCAGGAGTTGTTTGGGACTGCAAAGACGATTGTCAATCGAGGCATTCGAGGTTATCAGACAGGGCTGTTATTAGAAAATCTAGATGCGCATCTGTACGGTGGAGCAGTAGATAAAATTGTCCTTTTGATTGGGACAAATGATATTGGAAAAGATGTGCCTGTGAATGAGGCTCTCAATAACCTCGAAGCTATCATACAATCCATTGCTCGCGATTATCCATTGACTGAGATTAAATTGCTTTCTATTTTACCAGTCAATGAGGGAGAGGAGTACAAGCAGACAGTCTATATCCGCACGAATGAAAAAATTCAGAAGTGGAATCAAGCTTATCAAGAGCTTGTTTCTGCCTATATGCAGGTAGAATTTGTGCCAATTTTTGATAGTTTGATAGACCAAGAAGGTCAACTCAAAAAAGAATATACAACTGATGGACTGCATCTCAATGTTGCTGGTTATCAGATTTTGACAAAATCTTTGAAAGACTATCTTTTGTAGTTAATTGCTTTCCTTTTTGCATTTTTGAGTTAGATAAGGTATAATGGTTTTATTGTCTTTTGGGGTCGTTACGGATTCGACAGGCATTATGAGGCATATTTTGCGACTCGTGTGGCGACGTAAACGCTCAGTTAAATATAACTGCAAAAAATAACACTTCTTACGCTCTAGCTGCCTAAAAACCAGCAGGCGTGACCCGATTTGGATTGCTCGTGTTCAATGACAGGTCTTATTATTAGCGAGATACGATCAAGTCTTGTCTAGCGGCTTGATAAGAGATTGATAGACTCGCAGTTTCTAGGCTTGAGTTATGTGTCGAGGGACTGTTAAACTAATACATAACCTATGGTTGTAGACAAATATGTTGGCAGGTGTTTGGACGTGGGTTCGACTCCCACCGGCTCCATTATTCCTTTGCATTCTTTTGCATTCCTTGGTAAAACGTTGTTAAATGGCTCTTTGTCAACTGTAGTGGGTTGAGAAAAGCTACGATCTAGAAAGGACAAATTTCGTCCTTTCTTTTTTGATGTTCAGAGCAATAAAAATCCGTTTTTTGAAGTTTTCAAAGTTTCGAAAACCAAATGCATTTCGTTTGATAAGTTTGATAAGTTTGATAAGTTTGATAAGTTTGATAAGTTTGATAAGTTTGATAAGTTTGATAAGTTTGATAAGTTTGATAAGTTTGATAAGTTTGATAAGTTTGATAAGTTTGATAAGATTGATAAGATTATTAGTCGCTTCTAATTTGGCGTTGGAATAGGGTAATTGAAGGGCGTTGGCAATTTTCTCTTTATCCTTGAGGAAGGTTTTAAAGACAGTCTGAAAAAGAGGATGAATCTGCTTTAGATTGTCCTCAATGAGCCCGAAAAATTTATCGGGTTCCTTATTCTGAAAGTGAAAAAGCAAGAGTTGGTAGAGATGGTAGTGATGTTTCAAGTCTTCTGAAT
>NZ_RJNZ01000017.1:0-37057 GCF_003942865.1 Streptococcus mitis
AGTTCAGTGGTAGAACACCACCTTGCCAAGGTGGGGGTCGCGGGTTCGAATCCCGTCGTTCGCTTAGAGAGGCCGGGGTGGCGGAACTGGCAGACGCACAGGACTTAAAATCCTGCGATTGGTAACGATCGTACCGGTTCGATTCCGGTCCTCGGCATAATATAATGAGCACCCTTAGCTCAACTGGATAGAGTACCTGACTACGAATCAGGCGGTTAGAGGTTCGACTCCTCTAGGGTGCATTTTTCTTTTTAACTCGGGAAGTAGCTCAGCTTGGTAGAGTACTTGGTTTGGGACCAAGGTGTCGCAGGTTCGAATCCTGTCTTCCCGATACATGGCGGTGTAGCTCTTTGTTAACTGTAGTGGGTTGAAGAAAAGCTAAGCTAGAGAGAGGACGAATTTCGTCCTTTCTTTTTGATGTTTAGAGCGATAAAAATCCGTTTTTTGAAGTTTTCGAAGTTTCGAAAACCAAAGGCATTGCGCTTGATAAGTTTGATGAGATTATTGGTTGCTTCCAGTTTGGCGATGATTTCCTTGTGTGTAACCCTATTAATAACATTGATAATTTTGATATCAGTATCTTCAATGTCAAGCAGTTTCGTGATAAAATGTAATAGTTCCATATGAATCTTTCTAATGAGTTGTTTTGTCGCTTTTCATTATAGATTTTATGGGACTTTTTTCTACACCAAAATAAGCTCCATAATATCCATAGGGGATTTATCCACTACAAATATTATAGAGTCATTTGTTAAAAGTAGCAGTCTTTAAGGAAAGATACTAGCTATATATTTTTTCTAAATATGGTAAAATAGTAGGAGAATAATGTGAGGAAAATGAATGTCAAATAGTTTTGAAATTTTGATTAATCAATTGGGGATACCTACTGAAATGAGACAGGTTCCTGCTTTAGCACAGGCCGATATTGAGCGAGTTGTGGTTCATAAAATTAGTAAGGTATGGGAGTTTCATTTCGTATTTTCTAATATTTTACCGATTGCAATCTTTTTAGAATTAAAGAAAGGTTTGAGTGAGGAATTTTCTAAGACAGGTAATAGAGCTGTTTTCGAAATCAAGGCTCTGTCTCAAGAATTTTCAAACCAACTTTTACAAGCATATTATAGAGAGGCTTTTTCTGAAGGGCCATGTGCTAGTCAAGGTTTTAAATCCCTTTATCAAAATTTGCGAGTTCGTGCGGAGGGCAATCAACTCTTTATTGAAGGCTCTGAGGCGATTGATAAGGAGCATTTTAAGAAGAATCATCTTCCTAATTTAGCGAAACAACTTGAAAAGTTTGGTTTTCCAGCTTTTAATTGTCAAGTAGAGAAAAATGATGTGCTGACCCAAGAGCAGGAAGAGGCCTTTCATGCTGAAAATGAGCAGATTGTTCAAGCGGCCAATGAGGAAGCGCTCCGTGCTATGGAACAACTAGAACAGATGGCACCTCCTCCAGCGGAAGAGAAGCCAGCCTTTGATTTTCAAGCCAAAAAAGCTGCAGCTAAACCCAAGCTAGATAAGGCAGAGATTACTCCTATGATCGAAGTGACGACGGAGGAAAATCGTCTGGTCTTTGAAGGGGTTGTTTTTGATGTAGAGCAAAAAGTGACCAGAACAGGGCGTGTTTTAATCAATTTTAAAATGACGGACTATACTTCAAGTTTTTCTATGCAAAAGTGGGTCAAGAATGAGGAAGAGGCTCAGAAATTTGATCTAATCAAGAAAAATTCTTGGCTCCGAGTTCGTGGGAATGTGGAGATGAATAACTTCACACGCGATTTGACTATGAACGTGCAAGACGTGCAGGAAGTTGTTCACTATGAGCGGAAGGATTTAATGCCAGAAGGAGAAAGACGGGTTGAGTTTCATGCTCATACTAATATGTCGACCATGGATGCACTACCCGAGGTAGAAGAGATCGTTGCGACAGCTGCTAAGTGGGGACACAAGGCGGTTGCCATCACAGACCATGGAAATGTTCAGTCCTTCCCACATGGCTATAAGGCGGCTAAGAAAGCGGGAATTCAGCTTATCTATGGAATGGAAGTTAATATCGTGGAGGACCGTGTCCCTATCGTCTATAACGAAGTGGAGATGAACTTGTCGGAAGCGACCTACGTGGTCTTTGACGTGGAAACGACAGGTCTTTCAGCCATCTATAATGACTTGATTCAGGTTGCGGCCTCTAAGATGTACAAGGGGAATGTCATTGCTGAATTTGATGAATTTATCAATCCTGGGCATCCCTTGTCAGCTTTTACTACTGAGTTGACTGGAATTACAGATGATCATGTCAAAAATGCCAAACCACTAGAACAAGTTTTGCAAGAATTCCAAGAATTCTGCAAGGATACGGTCCTAGTTGCTCACAATGCCACCTTTGACGTTGGCTTTATGAATGCCAATTATGAGCGTCATGGTCTGCCAAAAATTAGTCAACCAGTTATCGATACGCTCGAATTCGCAAGAAATCTCTATCCTGAGTATAAACGTCATGGTTTGGGACCTTTGACTAAGCGTTTTGGTGTGGCCTTAGAACATCACCACATGGCCAATTACGATGCGGAAGCTACAGGTCGCCTGCTTTTCATCTTTATCAAAGAGGTAGCAGAAAAACATGGTGTGACCGATTTAGCTAGACTCAACATTGATTTGATTAGTCCAGATTCTTATAAAAAAGCTCGGATTAAGCATGCGACCATTTATGTCAAGAATCAGGTAGGTCTAAAAAATATCTTTAAACTGGTTTCTTTGTCTAATACCAAGTATTTTGAAGGGGTGCCACGAATTCCGAGAACAGTTCTAGATGCCCATCGGGAAGGTTTGATTTTGGGGTCGGCTTGTTCGGAAGGTGAAGTTTTTGACGCAGTTGTTTCCCAAGGTGTGGATGCGGCGGTTGAGGTGGCCAAGTATTATGACTTTATCGAGGTCATGCCACCAGCTATCTATGCTCCCTTGATTGCCAAGGAGCAGGTCAAGGATATGGAAGAACTCCAGACCATTATCAAAAGTTTGATAGAAGTTGGAGACCGTCTTGGTAAGCCCGTTCTGGCTACGGGAAATGTCCACTATATCGAACCGGAAGAAGAAATTTATCGTGAAATTATCGTCCGTAGTTTAGGACAGGGGGCTATGATTAACCGGACTATTGGTCATGGCGAACATGCCCAACCAGCACCACTTCCCAAGGCTCATTTTAGAACGACCAATGAAATGTTGGATGAATTTGCCTTCCTGGGAGAGGAACTGGCACGTAAATTGGTTATTGAAAATCCCAATGCTTTGGCAGATATCTTTGAACCTGTTGAGGTTGTTAAGGGGGACTTGTATACGCCTTTCATCGACAAGGCTGAAGAAACAGTTGCCGAGTTGACCTATAAGAAGGCCTTTGAGATTTATGGAAATCCGCTGCCAGATATCGTTGATTTGCGGATTGAAAAAGAACTAACCTCTATTCTGGGGAATGGATTTGCTGTGATTTATCTGGCTTCCCAGATGCTGGTACAACGTTCCAATGAACGGGGCTACTTGGTTGGTTCTCGTGGGTCTGTCGGATCTAGTTTCGTTGCGACCATGATTGGGATTACAGAGGTCAATCCTCTTTCTCCTCACTATGTCTGTGGTCAGTGTCAGTACAGTGAATTTATCACAGATGGTTCGTACGGTTCAGGATTTGATATGCCCAATAAGGACTGTCCAAACTGTGGTCATAAACTCAGCAAAAACGGACAGGATATTCCTTTCGAGACCTTCCTTGGTTTTGATGGGGATAAGGTTCCTGATATTGACTTGAACTTCTCGGGAGAAGACCAGCCTAGCGCCCACTTGGATGTGCGTGATATCTTTGGTGAGGAATATGCCTTCCGTGCAGGAACGGTTGGTACGGTGGCTGCCAAGACTGCCTATGGCTTTGTCAAGGGTTACGAGCGAGATTATGGGAAGTTTTATCGTGATGCAGAGGTGGAACGTCTTGCTCAAGGCGCTGCCGGTGTCAAGCGTACAACAGGACAACACCCCGGGGGAATCGTTGTTATTCCTAACTACATGGATGTCTACGACTTTACGCCTGTCCAGTATCCAGCGGATGATGTGACGGCTGAATGGCAGACCACTCACTTTAACTTCCATGATATCGACGAGAACGTCCTCAAACTCGATGTACTGGGGCATGATGATCCGACCATGATTCGAAAACTCCAAGACTTGTCTGGGATTGACCCTAATGAAATTCCTATGGATGACGAAGGCGTGATGGCACTCTTTTCTGGGACTGATGTGTTAGGGGTAACACCTGAGCAAATCGGGACGCCTACGGGAATGTTGGGGATTCCAGAGTTTGGAACCAACTTTGTCCGAGGCATGGTCGATGAAACCCATCCGACAACTTTTGCGGAGTTGCTTCAGTTGTCAGGGTTGTCCCACGGTACTGACGTTTGGCTTGGCAATGCCCAAGATTTGATCAAGCAAGGAATAGCGGATCTATCGACTGTTATTGGTTGTCGGGACGACATCATGGTCTACCTCATGCATGCTGGTCTCGAACCTAAGATGGCCTTTACCATTATGGAACGGGTACGTAAGGGTTTGTGGCTGAAGATTTCAGAAGAGGAACGCAATGGCTACATCGAAGCCATGAAGGCTAATAAGGTTCCAGAGTGGTATATCGAGTCCTGTGGGAAAATTAAGTACATGTTCCCTAAAGCCCATGCGGCAGCCTATGTTATGATGGCCTTGCGTGTAGCCTACTTCAAGGTTCATCATCCCATTTATTACTACTGTGCTTACTTCTCAATCCGTGCTAAGGCCTTTGATATCAAGACAATGGGTGCGGGCTTGGATGCCATCAAACGTAGAATGGAAGAAATCTCTGAAAAACGGAAGAACAATGAGGCCTCTAATGTGGAGATTGACCTCTATACAACTCTTGAGATTGTCAATGAAATGTGGGAGCGTGGTTTCAAGTTTGGCAAACTCGATCTCTACCGTAGTCAGGCGACAGAGTTCCTCATCGATGGGGATACCCTCATTCCGCCATTTGTGGCAATGGATGGTCTGGGAGAGAACGTTGCTAAGCAGTTGGTACGAGCGCGTGAAGAGGGAGAATTCCTCTCTAAAACAGAACTACGCAAACGTGGTGGACTCTCATCAACATTGGTTGAAAAGATGGATGAAATGGGTATTCTTGGAAATATGCCAGAGGATAACCAGCTGAGTTTGTTTGATGAGTTGTTTTAAAAAATTGCTTATTTCGATCAAGTGGACAAAATATGTCCACTTGATTTGTTATAATTCTCTTAAAAATAATAGAAAAGAGAGTATAATATGGTGGATCAAGGAATTTTAAATTCTAACGTGTCAATTGAAGAGCAAATTTACAATTTTGAAAAAGGCTTGAAAGATGATGGGAGTGATAGGTACTTCACTAGGAAAAAAGCAACTGGCTCAGGAATTTGAGGTTAGCGAAAAGACGATACAGAGAGATTTTTCGCTACTCCGTGATATTTTATCTAGTAACACTAGTTATAGTGGAGATTTGCTTTATAACCGTAAGACGAATAAGTATTGTTTAGTAAGTAAGTCAGTTTTTAATAAAAAGGATATTCTCGTTATTTCAAAGATTTTATTGGAAAATCGAGCACTGAACAGACCAGAAATTGCTAGCTTACTAAATAATTTACTGGTCTTGGTTCCCCGTGCTGATCAGAAAGAAATTGAGCAGATCATTGGCAGCGAAAAGCTTAACTATGCTCCCTTAACGGATCAACAAAATAGAATAGAGAAAATTTGGAATTTATCAGAAGCTATTTTGCATGAACAGGTTCTAGATATTATCTATCAAAAACCTTATTCTGAATCTTCTAAGAGGCAGACTGTTTTGCCAGTCTCTCTTTACTATGATAGTCATTATTTCTATCTGGTTGTCTACCAGTTGAAACATGCTACTTATATTACTTTAAGAATAGACCGTATCCAGTCATGGTCTCTTAGTGGTATAGAGAAACCCTCTATTTCTTATCGAAGTAAATTTAGAGATGGCGACATTCGTAACGAGAGAGTGGATGCTTTTATCGGGAAGAAAATCAGTATTGAAATCGAGTACTTGTACGATCCGACGATTGTGATGGATCAATTTCCAAATGCAAAAATAGTTGGGAAAAATGGCGATTGGACTCATTTTCAGTTTGAAAGTCAGCACACACCGGGGCTTAAACGCTGGTTGCTGGGGCAAGGGGAAGCAGTTACTGTTTTATCTCCTTGGATTTTAGTAGAGGATATGAAGCAAACAGTTCAAGAAATGATAGATAAATATAGATGAGGATAAAATGACTATTCAATTTACTTCTAAAAAGGTTGGAGAACTATTGAAAAAAGGGAATTTGCGGATTCCTTCTTATCAAAGACCATATAAATGGAACAGAAAACATATCCGTAATCTTTTTTATGATTTACGAGATGCTGTGGGGAAAAAGGAATATCAGATTGGTTCCGTTATCTTGCATGAAAATGATGGATACTTAGATGTTGTCGATGGACAGCAACGGCTAATTTCAATTTCTTTGTTTCTTCATTTATTAGATAGTTTAGAAAATTATAAGGGTGCTAAGCAACTGCTGAGTGCTGCTGTATTTGGAGAGTTATCTTGCTATCATGCGAGTGAAAATTATAATGAGTGGGAAAATTTGACTCAATTGGTTGGCGAAAATCAGGCAAAAGATATTTGCAATTTTTTATTGGGAAATTATTCTGTCTCCGTGATTACTATGCCACAGGAACGATTATCTGAAGCCTTTCAGTTATTTGATTCTCAGAATAATCGTGGAAAATCTTTAGAACCTCATGATTTGCTCAAAGCCTATCATCTTCGCAAGGAAGATACCGAAGATGAAAGAATTGTGGAAAAGTGGGAGCAATTTGTAGAAGATAAAGATTTAAGTCTCAAAGAGTTGTTTGATAAACATCTTTTCCGTATGAGACGTTGGTCTCGAGGAGAGACAGGATTGACAAACAAGCGTTATGGATCTTATCTCCGTTTTACAGAGGATTTTATTGACGATTTTAAAGGTGTTGATTTGAATCAGAACTTTCCATATCTAGAATTGTATCGTCATATTGAAAATCTCCCCATGTCCATTACTATGCCAATCATTGATGGAAGTAAATTTTTTGAGTATATTGAATCTGCTCATGGAACTATTAAAGAACATAAAGATTTTTTAAATGCAGAGTTAGGATTTTCTGATGAACCTGAAGGAGAAGAAAAAAATCTAGCTTACCCAGAAGGTATGTTAAACATTTACAATAGCTCAAAGGGGCGCTACCTCAAGTGTCACAATATATTCCTAAATATTTGCTCTCTTTTCGCAGATAGATTTGGAAAAGATGAGCTATCAAGGGAGATAGTAGAGACCTTGTTTATTTGGTCTTATTACCCTCGAGTTAAGTCTAAAGCTATATATGATGCAACGGTAGGAAACTATGTTGCTGGTGGAAAGTTTAGACAAAAAGAGGTTCAAAAGCTATTTCAACTTTTATCTCATGCTGTCACTCCGAATGATTTCATGGTCAAGATAGATAGAGAATTATTTGAAAATTATACTGTGGACAAGATTATAGAAGAGGAAAAAGATAAATGGTAGAAACACATATAAGCTTATCAGTTAATCGTTTGTTAAATGAAGATACCTATGCTATCCCTCTTTATCAGAGAAATTTTGCTTGGACTTATGATGAAATTGAACAGTTATTGAACGACGTAGCAGATGCTTTTCAAGAAAATAGAGACAATTACTATATTGGAACATTGGTCGTTAATAACGAGAATGACATTTTCAAAATCATAGATGGGCAACAACGGACAACTGCCCTTAATTTGATTGCCCTAGCTTTGAAGAATGAGTTTGGTTTTGATAGATTGAAAGCTGTCAAGCTTACCTTCCCAGCTAGGAAGAAATCAAATAAGAATATTCAAGATTTATTTGCCAAGCAAGAAATTTCAGAGGACGATGAGAATGAGCTGACTAGAGGTTACGGATATGCTAAAGACGCATTGAAAAAAGTGCTAGAGGAGCGCCAGCTTAATCCTCAGTTTTTCGTTGACTATCTTTTTGAAAAGGTCATCATTTTTCGGAGTATACTTCCTGAGGATTTAGATTTGAATCTTTATTTCGAACGTTTCAACTCTCGAGGAGAACAACTAGAGGCTCATGAGATTCTTAAGGCGCAAATGATGGCTAAGTTCGGTACAGATCAAGAAATGGCGCAAAAGTTTGCAAGAATTTGGGACGCCTGTGCAGAATTTGATAAGCCGGTAATAAAAACTTTTCAAATCCGAAGTAGACCAAACAATACTGATGAAGAGGGGGAGAAAATTTTTGGTAAAGAATTTACTAACTTCAAATTGGAAAGTGTATTTGAGAAAATAAGAGTAAAAAAAATTGAGCAACGAAGTTTACTAGATGCAATTACTCAGACAAAATATGAAAGTAGTAGCTTAGTAAATAATGGAGCAGATATTTCAAATTATACGACTGTAATTGATTTTCCAACATTTTTACTTCAAGTTTTTTTCATTATGGAAGGAAATGATGAAACTACATTTGATGATAAAAAATTATTGAAAATTTTTGAAATTGAACGACGAGATAGAGAATGGGTCCAACAATTTGGGCAACTACTTCTGACTATGAAGCATATATTTGATACGTTTATCGTAAAAAATGTCCAATTAGAAAATGAAACCGAATGGCAAATCAAACGAGGTCAGTATGAGACATATCAACGAAATGAAAATGGAGGATGGAGATATGTTCGAATTAATTATCAAAAAAATACTTTTGACAATTTAAACAAAAACATCATTCTCCTCCAATCCATGTTTGCTGTGACCTTTACTGCCAATCGAGATAGTCGTTGGTTATATGA
Source organism: Streptococcus mitis (assembly GCF_003942865.1). GTDB lineage: Bacteria > Bacillota > Bacilli > Lactobacillales > Streptococcaceae > Streptococcus > Streptococcus mitis_BI. The sequence goes on from NZ_RJNZ01000017.1 coordinate 8,920, forward strand.
AATCTTGCAATTCCTGTTTAACCATATTGAAGAGTTAAATCAAACAGAATTTGCTAGTCTCTTTAAGGATTTTCTTGAAAAAATGGCAGTGAGATATGCTGAGGAAAGATTGTTTACCGAAGATAAAAGTATCAAAAAATATGGTGCAATTCCTGTTTATGCTTTTAACTTTGTAGATTATGTTTTATGGAAAAATCGTGCTGAATTAGAGAAAGAGTACAAGGATATTAATTTTGATTATTTCAAATTTGCATATCGTCGCTCCATAGAGCATTGGTATCCTCAGAATCCAAATGGACATGATGGAGAGAGCCAATTGCCTGCTGAGTTTTTACATTCCTTTGGCAACCTTTGTATTATTACCGATAGTCAGAACTCCCGGTTTGGCAACTCCTATCCAGAGGCTAAATTAGAACAATGGGAAAGAGAAGGGATATTCCATCGTCAGAGTTTAAAATTACAGATGATGGCAAAGATAACTTCTAAAAGAAATAGATGGGATATTGGTGAGATTCAATCTATGGAAAAAGAAGTGGAAAGATATGTACAAAATTTTTGTAATAGCTAATTAAAACAAGCTTCAGTAAGCTTGTTTTTTAAAATACCAATATATGTGATATACTAGTAAGGGAGGATATTTCATGAAACTAAGAATTTTTGCAGAAGATAAGCCGGCTGAGAAGGTATTTGAATATCAATTAGAACTTGCTGATCAAACAATTCTTCTATCAACAGCACTCTTGTCAGGTGCTATTGCTTTAGCAGGATTATTCTCTGCTTTGAAAGAAAAATAAAAATAGAAAAGAGAAAACAACATGGTTTTACCAAATTTTAAAGAAAATCTAGAAAAATATGCGAAATTATTGGTTGCGAATGGAATTAACGTGCAACCTGGTCATACTTTGGCTCTCTCTATTGATGTGGAGCAACGCGAGTTGGCTCATTTAATCGTGAAAGAAGCTTATGCTTTGGGTGCACATGAGGTTATCGTTCAGTGGACAGATGATGTGATCAACCGTGAGAAATTCCTCCACGCGCCGATGGAGCGTCTGGACAATGTGCCAGAATACAAGATTGCTGAGATGAACTATCTCTTGGAGAACAAGGCTAGTCGTCTTGGAGTTCGCTCATCTGATCCAGGTGCCTTGAACGGAGTGGATGCTGATAAGCTTTCAGCTTCTGCTAAAGCGATGGGACTTGCGATGAAGCCAATGCGTATCGCAACTCAATCCAACAAGGTTAGCTGGACTGTAGCAGCGGCTGCTGGACTTGAGTGGGCTAAGAAAGTCTTTCCAAATGCTGCGAGCGATGAAGAAGCAGTCGATCTCCTTTGGGACCAAATCTTTAAAACTTGCCGTGTCTACGAAGAAGATCCTGTTAAGGCCTGGGAAGAGCATGCAGCTATCCTCAAGAGCAAGGCCGATATGCTTAATAAAGAACAATTTTCAGCCCTTCACTACACAGCGCCGGGGACAGATTTGACACTTGGTTTGCCAAAGAACCACGTTTGGGAATCAGCTGGGGCTATCAATGCACAGGGCGAAGGATTCTTGCCAAATATGCCGACAGAGGAAGTCTTCACAGCACCTGACTTCCGTCGTGCAGATGGTTATGTAACTTCTACAAAACCGCTTAGCTACAACGGAAATATCATTGAAGGCATTAAGGTGACCTTTAAGGATGGACAAATTGTGGATATCACTGCAGAAAAAGGCGATCAGGTCATGAAAGACCTTGTCTTTGAAAATGCGGGTGCGCGTGCCTTGGGTGAATGTGCCTTGGTACCAGACCCAAGCCCAATTTCTCAGTCAGGCATTACCTTCTTTAACACCCTTTTCGATGAGAATGCGTCAAATCACTTGGCTATCGGTGCAGCCTATGCGACTAGCGTTGTTGGTGGAGCGGAGATGAGTGAAGAGGAGCTTGAAGCTGCGGGGCTTAACCGTTCAGATGTTCACGTAGACTTTATGATTGGTTCTAACCAAATGGATATCGATGGTATCCGTGAGGATGGGACGCGTGTACCACTCTTCCGTAACGGAGATTGGGCAAATTAAGGAGATAATATGTTAGGAAGTATGTTCGTTGGTCTCCTAGTGGGATTTTTAGCAGGTACTCTGACCAATCGTGGAGAACGCATGGGATGTTTTGGAAAAATGTTTCTCGGATGGATTGGTGCCTTTATAGGCCACTTGCTTTTTGGGACTTGGGGACCGATAATAGCAGGAACTGCCATTATTCCGGCAGTACTAGGTTCCATGATTGTCTTAGCGATTTTCTGGAGACGAGGAAGTTAATTTCTTAAATCTAAAACGAAAAGGAGGTTGGTTATTGAGACGGCCTCCTTTTGATATGATATAATAGTTCTATGAGATTAGATAAATTTTTAGTTGCCTGCGCTGTAGGGAGTCGGACAGAGGTCAAAAACATGCTCAAGGCTGGGCGCGTGACGGTAAATGGTAAAAAAGAAAAATCAGCTAAATTGCAGATTGATGAAAAAATAGATGAGATTCGCTTTGATGGGCAAGTACTGGAGTATGAAGAGTTTGTCTACTACATGATGAATAAGCCCCAAGGAGTTATTTCAGCGACTGAGGATTCCAAGCACAGAACCGTGTTGGACTTGCTGGATGACTTGGCTCGGAGCAAGGAAGTTTTCCCAGTAGGGCGATTGGATATTGACACGCATGGTCTTTTGCTCTTGACCAATGACGGCAAACTAGCTCATGCTCTTCTTTCACCTAAGCGTCATGTGGATAAGACCTATCTGGCACAGGTTAAGGGAACTATGACTCAAGAAGACGTAGAGACATTTGCCAAGGGCATTCCGCTCAAAGACTTTACCTGTCAGCCTGCTAGACTGGAGATTATTTCCACAGATGAAGAAAAGAATCAGAGCCAAATCCGTGTGACCATTGCAGAAGGGAAGTTCCATCAGGTCAAGCGTATGGTGGGATACTGTGGTAAGGAAGTAGTAGACCTACAGCGTTTGACTATGGGAACTCTGATGTTAGATGATAACTTACAAAGAGGGGAATGGCGTCGCTTGACCAAGGAAGAGTTAGAAGCTCTCCTTGCGAATATTGCTTAATTTGATTTATATTCGAAAAGGTGAGGAAGAATATCCTTGCCTTTTATGTTTTTCAGTTGCTTACTTTGTGAAAAGCGTTATAATAGACTGTAGAATAAAAGGAGGAATCTATGAACGCGATTCAAGAATCATTTACTGATAAATTATTTGCTAACTATGAAGCAAATGTCAAATACCAAGCGATTGAAAATGCTGCTAGTCACAACGGAATTTTTGCAGCCCTAGAACGTCGCCAAAGTCATGTAGACAATACACCTGTTTTCTCATTGGATTTGACAAAGGACAAGGTAACAAACCAGAAAGCGTCTGGTCGTTGCTGGATGTTTGCGGCTCTCAACACCTTCCGCCACAAACTTATCTCTCAATACAAATTGGAAAGCTTTGAGTTGTCACAGGCCCACACATTCTTCTGGGACAAGTATGAGAAATCAAACTGGTTCTTAGAGCAAGTCATTGCGACTGCAGACCAAGAATTGACTAGCCGTAAGGTTAAATTCCTACTTCAAACACCACAACAAGACGGAGGTCAATGGGATATGGTCGTTGCTCTCTTTGAGAAATACGGTGTTGTACCTAAGTCTGTTTACCCTGAGTCTGTTTCATCTAGCAGTAGCCGTGAGCTAAATGCCATTCTCAACAAATTGCTTCGTCAAGATGCTCAAATCTTGCGTGACTTGCTTGCTTCTGGTGCTGACCAAGCGACTGTTCAAGCTAAGAAAGAAGACCTCTTGCAAGAAATTTTTAACTACCTTGCTATGTCATTGGGTCTTCCACCACGTCAGTTTGACTTTGCTTATCGCGATAAAGACAACAACTACCAAAGCGAAAAGGGCATTACACCACAGGAATTTTACAAGAAATATGTTAATCTCCCTCTAGAAGACTATGTTTCTGTTATCAACGCCCCAACTGCTGACAAACCTTACGGAAAATCTTACACAGTTGAGATGTTGGGGAATGTGGTTGGTAGCCGTGCAGTTCGCTACATCAACGTGCCGATGGAGCGCTTGAAAGAATTGGCGATTGCCCAAATGCAAACAGGAGAAACTGTTTGGTTTGGTTCTGATGTCGGCCAGCTCAGCAACCGCAAAGCTGGAATCCTTGCGACAGATGTTTATGATTTCGAATCAAGCATGGATATCAAACTCACTCAAGATAAGGCTGGACGTTTGGACTACAGCGAAAGCTTGATGACCCACGCCATGGTCTTGACAGGTGTTGATTTGGATGAAAATGGTAAGTCAACCAAGTGGAAGGTTGAAAACTCATGGGGAGACAAGGTCGGTACAGATGGTTATTTTGTTGCCTCAGACGCTTGGATGGACGAATACACTTACCAAATCGTTGTTCGCAAAGAATTGTTAACAACCGAAGAACAAGCTGCCTATGAAGCAGAACCAATTGTGCTTGCACCATGGGATCCAATGGGAGCTTTGGCTGAATAAAAGCATAGAAAAAAGGAATCAGGTTTAGAACCTGGTTCCTTTTAAGTTGCTTGATTACATGATACCGAAGAAACGAGCTGCGATACCTACTGCAAAGAGTGCAAGGATGATTGAGATTGGTGATACTTTTTTCTTAAGCAACCACATGCAAAGGAAAGTAAGGAGAAGTCCCATCAATCCTGGAATCAATGAATTCAACTGACCTTGAAGGGTTTGTGGTTGAATCTTATCTAGGCTCAATCCACCAAGTGCTTGTCCAAGGATACCTTTCAATTCAGCACCTGATACAGCTCCTTCTGGGAAGTTGATGTAGGCACCTTCAGCCAATTGTTTACCTGGAAGGTTAACAGTGAAGTTGATCGATACCCAACGTTGTACAAGAACAGCAAGGATGAACATACCAAGGATAGAAGCTCCTTTAGTGATGTCTTTCAAGATACCACCAGACATGTCTTTAGTGATTTCAGATCCAGCTTTGTAACCAAACTCTTGTGTGTACCATAGGAAGGCCATACGGATCGCATTCCATCCGAAGAAGAAGAGAAGTGGACCAACCAAGTTACCAGATGCAGCAAGTGATGCACCAAGAGCTCCAAGGATAGGACGAACTGTAAACCAGAATACTGGGTCACCGATACCAGCAAGAGGTCCCATCATACCGATTTTAACCCCTTGGATAGCAGCGTCGTCGATTTCAACACCGTTAGCACGTTCTTCTTCAAGTGCAAGAGTAACCCCCATGATTGGAGCAGCTACGTATGGGTGAGTGTTGAAGAACTCAAGGTGACGCTCAAGAGCAGCAGCTTGGTCTTCTTTAGTAGTGTACAATTTTTTGATAGCTGGGATCAACGAATAAGCCCAACCCAAGTTTTGCATACGCTCGTAGTTCCAAGAACCTTGAAGGAATTGTGAACGCCACCAAACTTTTTTACGATCTGATTTTGATAATTGAAGTTTTTCAGTCATGATTGTTCCCCTTTCTAGTAGTCTTCTAGGATATCACCGATTGGGTCGTTAGAAGTTGCAGCTCCTCCGCCACCGTTACCACCTTGTTTTGAAAGGTTAAGGTAGATGACGGCAAGGGCAACACCGACTACACCAAGGGCAATCAAAGTCAGTTGAGAAATGGCAGCAAAAGCAAAACCGATTGCGAAGAATGGCCATACTTCACGAGTTGCCATCATGTTGATAACCATAGCGTAACCAACGGCAACGACCATAGCACCACCGACAGCCATACCACCGTTCAACCAGTCTGGCATCAATTTAAGAGCATCTTGAACGGCAGAAGCTGGGATAGCGATAAGGAAGGCTGCAGGGATAGCAATACGAAGACCTTGAAGAAGAAGTGCGATAAAGTGAGCACGTTCAACAGCCGCAATATTTCCTTCTTTAGCAGCAGCATCTGCAGTGTGAACCAAACCAACTGAGATTGTACGAACAATCATAGTCAAGAAAAGTCCAGCTACGGCAAGAGGGATAGCTGTTGCTGTTGCAACGGCGATACCTTCAGTAGTAAAGTTACCACCTTTGATCAAGATGATTGCTGCGGCAACAGATGCAAGAGCAGCGTCAGGAGCTACGGCAGCTCCGATATTTGCCCAACCAAGGGCGATCATTTGAAGTGATCCACCAAGCATAACACCTGCTTCGAGGTTACCAGTTGCAAGTCCGATAAGGGTACATGCGACGATTGGTTGATGGAATTGGAATTGGTCGAGGATACCTTCAAGACCTGCAAGGAAGGCAACAACTACAACCAAGACAGCAGAAATAATTGAAATATCTGACATGGTTTTATTCCTTTTCTATTTAATGATAATAAAGTGAAAAATTTTCTTAGAATTCTTCTATAGTTTGATATTTGTTATTGAACGTTGGCTTTGCTAATCAAGTCAAACAAATCTTTTTTAGTGTCGTTTGGTACTTTACGTACGTCAAATTCAACACCGAGGTCACGCATTTTTTCAAATGTAGCAACGTCTTCTTTGTCCATAGACAAAACGTTGTTGATCATTGTTTTACCAGTTGAGTGAGCCATTGATCCGACGTTAAGAGTCTTGATTGGCACGCCACCTTCAATTGCACGAAGAGCATCTTGAGGTGTTTCAAACAAGATAAGGGCATGTGTTTCTCCAAAACGTGGGTCTTTTGAAACCTCAATCAATTTTTGGATTGGTACAACATTGGCTCTTACTCCATTCGGAGCCGCTTGTTTAATCAATTCTTTACGAAGATCGTCGTTTGCAACATTATCTGAAGCAACGATGATACGATCTGCTTTTGAATCTGGAGTCCAAGCAGTTGCAACCTGACCGTGAAGTAAACGAGTGTCTAGACGGGCAAGATTGATTTTCAGTTTACCGTCACCGATAACAGTTCCTTCTGGGATAGCAGCTTGGGCAACTGGAGCAGCTGCAGCACTTGCAACTTCTTCAACTGGATTTAACTCTTCTGGAAGAGCTTTGATGCCATCTTTGGCTTCTTTGATAATATTCGCAGCGACTTTTTCCACACCTGCTGTAGCGTCCATGAGGCGCTCTGTATAGGCTTGGATTAACATCGGTAAGTTAAGTCCTGTGATGATGGCAAACTTACGATCAGGATTTTCTCCCATCACGCGACTAGCTTGGTTGAATGGAGAACCACTCCAAAGGTCAGCCAAAACTAGCACCTCATCTTCTGCGTCAAATGCAGCCACAGCGTTGTTAAATTTAGCATATAGGTCATCTGGACCTTCATTTGGCATAAAGGTTACAACTTGAACCTTTTCTTGTTCACCAAAAATCATAGATCCTGACTGATGAATACCTGCAGCAAATTCACCGTGGCTCGCAATAATGATTCCGATACTCATTATTGTCATTCCTCCTTATAAAATGTTGTGCCCATTGTTTAAGAAAACTTTAAGACTAGATTAGTATAAACCGTTTTCATAAAAAAATCAACTATTTATCATAAAATAATTAAAAAGATTACATCTGAAAATATTGATATATTGAGTTTTAGAGAAGTTTTTTTGAATTCTTATTTAAAAATTTAATATAAAAAAGTTGGAAGCGTATTCCAACTTTTAAAATAGGTTTCTATTAGATTAGTGGGTGAAGTCGAGTACCATACGTCCTTGGATTTGACCTTTTTCCATTTCGTCGAAAATGGCTACAGCATCTTCTACTGGACGTTTTTGCACAACTGGAACTACTAAACCTTCTGCACCGAATTGGAAGGCTTCTTCCAAGTCTTTACGAGTTCCTACAAGAGAACCTATGACTTGGATTCCATCTAGAACGGTTTTGACGATGCTGAGTTCCATCATTTCAGAAGGAAGACCAACAGCGACTACGCGACCACCGGCACGAACTGAGTCAACAGCCTGGTTGAAGGCAACTTTAGACACAGCAGTTACGACAGCTGAATGAGCTCCACCATCAGTTTTTTCCTTGATGAGTCCAGGTACATCTTCAACTTCGAGGCCGTTAATAACAATGTCAGCGCCTACTTCTTTTGCAAGGGCAAGTTTGTCGTTATTGATATCAACTGCGATAACATGAGCATTGAATACTTTTTTAGCGTATTGAACAGCTAGGTTACCAAGTCCACCAGCACCGTAAAGAACAACCCATTGGCCTGGTTCAACTTTGGCCTCTTTAATGGCTTTATAGGTTGTTACACCAGCACATGTGATAGAAGAAGCTTGGGCTGGATCAAGTCCGTCAGGAACTTTAACAGCATAGTCTGCAGTTACGATACATTGTTCAGCCATACCACCATCTACTGAGTAGCCGGCATTTTTCACTGTACGGCAAAGGGTTTCGCGACCAGTTGTACAGTATTCGCAAGTACCACATCCTTCAAAGAACCAAGCAACGCTGACGCGGTCGCCGACTTTAAGGCTTTTAACATCTGGTGCAATTTCTTTAACGATACCAACACCTTCATGTCCTAAAACACGTCCTGGTACTTGACCAAAGTCACCATGGGCAACGTGGAGGTCAGTGTGGCAAACACCACAGTATTCAATTTCTACAAGCGCTTCTCCAGTTTCAAGTGGACGGAGTACTTTTTCTTCAACAGCAACACCAGTGCTTTCTGGATTTACAACAACAGCTTTCATAGCTATCCTCCTTGATATTGGCCGAGAACAGGGACAACAGGACTGGATTGATTTTGTGTCAACAGAGTCGAGTGTGACGAGCTCTCTTGTATTTATATGTGAAGTATATCACAAAAGAAAGCCTTTTCCAAGGTTTTGGAGGTAAAAAATAGAACAATCGATTAACTGGTTGATGAGACTGTGAAAAGAGCACAAAGACCAGCTCGCAAGCTGGTCAGAATAGACTATAAGAATAAATCTTGCAGGGTTTTAGCAACACCGTCTTGGTCATTGGTCAGGGCGATTTGCTCATCCGCATAGGGGAGTAGCTCTGGGTTGGCATTTTTCATTGCATAACCTTTCCCAGCAAAAGCGAGCATTTCGGTATCGTTGTGTTCATCTCCAAATGCAATCAAATCCTTTTTATCGCGGTTCATTACCTTGAGCAAGTAGTCCAAAGCAAAGGCCTTATTGACACCTTTGGGGGTACATTCAAGGATATTGAGCGGACCACCCCAGGTATTGATAGAAAGTTGATGCTGGTAGAAGGAGTTCATTTCTTTTGCCAAGGCATACTTGTCACTGGCTCTGGTCTGCAACAGAATACAGTTAGGATCCTTGGTCACTAATTCAGGCTGGAATTGATCTTCAGGCTGGAAAGCTTCTACACCAAATAGTTTGGGATTGGCAATTTCTTCATTAGGATTTGTAATGTAGAATTTTTTACGGTATTCTCCAGCGACAAAATCGGCTTGAATGTCCTCTGAACGTCGAACCATATCTAAAAGATATTTTTTGTCTACAGTCAAACACTTTTCAAAATCCCAAACTTGGTCTGGTAAATGAGTAAGGGAGCCATTGAAATTAATCATAGGAGTATTTAAGCCTAATTCACGGTAGAAATCTTTTGACATGCGGTAAGGGCGGCCTGTTGTAATAATAACCTGATGCCCTTTTGCAGCAACTTTTTTAATGATTTCTTTGGTAAAGTCAGAAATCTGACTGTCTGAGTTGAGTAGGGTTCCATCCAGGTCAACTGCAATAATTTTTTTCGTCATATAAACCTTTCTAGTGTCTTTCCAGATAAGATGTCTTCTATTATAACAAAAAGCAGGCAGAAAAGCAGATTCCAAACAAAAAATGAAATTGGATCAATTTCTTAAATAAATCAAAAAAGATATTGAAAAAGTGAATGATAAATGATATAATTCTATTATTGTTCGTAAAAATTAAAAGGAGATTAATAATGGACAAATTATTTAAACTAAAAGAGAACGGTACAGACGTTCGTACAGAGGTTCTCGCTGGTTTAACAACTTTCTTTGCAATGAGTTATATTCTCTTTGTAAACCCACAAATGCTTTCGCAAACAGGGATGCCTGCTCAGGGTGTCTTCCTCGCGACGATCATTGGTGCAGTTGCTGGTACCCTGATGATGGCCTTCTACGCTAACTTACCTTATGCCCAAGCGCCAGGTATGGGTCTTAACGCCTTCTTTACATTTACAGTCGTATTTGGACTTGGTTATTCTTGGCAAGAAGCCCTAGCTATGGTCTTCATCTGTGGACTTATCTCATTGATTATTACCTTGACAAATGTTCGTAAAATGATCATTGAATCGATTCCAAATGCCCTTCGCTCAGCTATTTCAGCTGGTATCGGTGTCTTCCTTGCCTACGTAGGAATTAAGAATGCTGGATTTTTGAAATTTACGATTGATCCAGGTAACTATACTGTTGTAGGAGAAGGGGCTGACAAAGCTAAAGCAACGATTGCAGCAAACTCTTCAGCAGTTCCAGGATTGGTTGACTTTAATAACCCAGCTGTTTTGGTGGCACTTGCAGGACTGGCCATTACAATCTTCTTTGTTATCAAAGGAATTAAAGGGGGAATTATCCTCTCTATCTTGACAACAACTATTCTTGCTATTGCAGTTGGTTTGGTAGATTTGTCTAGTATCGATTTTGCTAATAACCATGTTGGTGCAGCCTTTGAAGACTTGAAGACAGTCTTTGGTGCAGCTCTTGGTTCAGAAGGTTTGGGAGCTTTGATTTCAGATACAGCTCGCTTGCCTGAAACTCTTATGGCAATTCTTGCCTTCTCATTGACAGATATTTTTGACACGATTGGTACCTTGATCGGTACAGGTGAAAAAGTTGGTATCGTAGCGACAAATGGTGAAAATCACCAATCAGCTAAGTTGGATAAGGCTCTTTACTCTGACTTGATTGGTACTTCAATTGGTGCCATCGCTGGTACTTCGAACGTAACGACTTATGTTGAGTCTGCTGCTGGTATCGGTGCAGGTGGACGTACTGGTTTGACAGCCTTGGTCGTGGCAATCTGTTTTGCGATCTCAAGCTTCTTTAGCCCACTTCTAGCTATTGTGCCTTCATCTGCTACAGCTCCAATCTTGATTATTGTTGGGATTATGATGCTAGGTAGCTTGAAAAATATCCATTGGGATGATATGGCTGAAGCAGTTCCTGCCTTCTTCACATCTATCTTTATGGGATTCAGCTACTCTATCACTCAAGGGATTGCAGTTGGTTTCTTGACTTACACTTTGACTAAGCTTGTCAAAGGTCAAGCTAAAGATGTTCACGTCATGATTTGGATTTTGGATGCCTTGTTTATCCTTAACTACATCAGTATGGCCCTATAATAGAATTACCCAGGGGGATTTCCCCCTTTTTGAATACAAAGGAGATAGGTAATGAAAGAGAAAAATATGTGGAAAGAATTATTGAATCGTGCAGGCTGGCTGTTAATCTTTCTGCTAGCGACAATTTTATATCAGATTCCTATAGGGGTTACTGCTATTTTAACCTTAAGAGAAGTACCGCTATTACAGTCAGGACTGATAGTTGCTGGTATTTCGATTGTGGTTCTGGTGCTATTTATTATTGGAGCTCGTAAAACGCAATTAGCAAGTTTTAATTTTTCTTTTTTTAGAGCTAAGGATTTGGCACGTTTGGGCTTGAGTTATTTAGTCATTATCTGTTCAAATATACTTGGTTCTATCTTGTTACAACTGTCAAATGAGACGACAACAGGTAACCAGTCTCAGATTAACGATATGGTTCAGAATAGTTCTCTGATTTCCAGTTTCTTCTTATTGGCCTTGCTTGCTCCGATTTGTGAGGAAATCTTGTGCCGTGGGATTGTTCCTAAAAAGATTTTCCGAGGCAAGGAGAACTTGGGATTTGTAGTCGGTACGATTGTGTTTGCTTTATTGCATCAACCAAGTAATTTACCTTCTTTATTGATTTATGGAGGTATGTCGATCGTTCTGTCTTGGACGGCTTACAAGACCCAACGTTTGGAAATGTCTATCTTGCTTCACATGATTGTTAATGGAGTTTTTTTCTGTTTATTGGCACTTGTGGTGATCATGAGTCGGACATTAGGGATTTCTGTTTAAGATTTTTGACAATTGCTTGCTTCTACTGGGAAAAAGATGAATGCAATCGTGTCCATCTTTTTCTTTTTATGGTAAAATAGAGAGATAATATGGTAAAAAGCCTTGAGGGAGTGACCGATATGTCAAGTAAAGCCAATCATGCAAAGACAGCTATTTGCGGAATTATCAATGTAACCCCAGACTCCTTTTCGGACGGTGGTCAATTTTTTGCTCTTGAGCAGGCGCTCCAGCAGGCTCGTAAATTGATAGCAGAAGGAGCCAGTATGCTCGATATCGGCGGAGAATCGACTCGGCCGGGAAGAAGTAGTTATGTTGAGATAGAAGAAGAAATCCAGCGTGTTGTTCCAGTGATTAAAGCTATTCGCAAGGAAAGTGATGTCCTCATCTCCATTGATACTTGGAAAAGTCAGGTGGCAGAGGCTGCTTTGGCTGCTGGTGCCAACCTAGTCAATGATATCACAGGACTCATGGGTGATGAAAAAATGGCCCATGTGGTAGCTAAGGCTGGAGCGAAAGTGGTCATCATGTTTAATCCTGTTATGGCTCGACCTCAGCACCCTAGCTCGCGCATATTCCCTCACTTTGGATTTAATCAAGCTTTTACAGAGGAAGAGTTAGCTGACTTCGAAAAATTGCCAATCGAAGACTTGATGGAGACTTTCTTTGAACGAGCATTAGCTAGAGCAAATCAAGCTGGGATTGCACAAGAAAATATCCTGTTGGATCCGGGAATTGGCTTTGGTCTTACCAAGAAAGAAAATCTACTTCTTTTACGGGATCTGGATAAACTACATCAGAAAGGCTATCCAATCTTTCTCGGAGTGTCGCGTAAGCGATTTGTCATCAATATCCTTGAAGAAAGTGGTTTTGAAGTCAATCCTGAGACAGAGCTTGGTTTCCGCAATCGGGACACGGCTTCGGCTCATGTAACTAGTATCGCTGCGAGACAGGGTGTAGAAGTGGTACGCGTGCATGACGTAGCTAGCCACAGGATGGCAGTTGAAATTGCCTCCGCTATTCGTCTGGCTGATGAAGCGGAAAATCTAGATTTAAAACAATATAAATAAGATGAAAGAAATAGAAAACAATCAGTGGATTGCCCACTATCGGACGGACCAACCGCATTTTGGCTTGGAACGAATGGTGGAACTATTAGCTTTGCGTGGCAATCCCCATCTCAAACTCAAGGTCATCCATATCGGAGGGACCAATGGCAAGGGTTCGACCATTGCTTTTTTGAAAAATATGTTGGAAAAGCTAGGGCTGAGAGTTGGCGTGTTTAGCTCGCCCTATCTCATTCATTATACAGACCAGATTAGCATCAATGGGGAATCTATCCCAGAGGCTAGACTAGAAGCTCTCATGGTGGACTATCAGTCTTTGCTTGAGGGGGAATCGGCTGCCAATTTGCAGGGGACAACTGAATTTGAGATAATTACAGCTATAGCCTATGACTACTTTGCTTCAGAGCAAGTAGATGTGGCTATCATGGAAGTCGGCATGGGTGGACTTTTGGATAGTACCAATGTCTGCCATCCCATTTTAACAGGCATTACGACTATTGGACTGGACCATGTAGCCCTACTTGGTGACACCTTGGAAGCCATAGCAGAGCAGAAAGCTGGTATTATCAAACAAGGAATTCCCTTGGTGACAGGTCGTATCGCTCCAGAAGCTTTGGCTGTGATTGACCGCATTGCGGAAGGGAAAGATGCGCCGAGATTTGCCTACGGGACAGATTATCAGGTCCGCCATCAAAAGAGTATGGTTACAGGCGAAGTCTTTGACTATACAAGTGTTGTCAGACAAGGTCGCTTCCAGACTGGCCTGTTGGGTTTGCACCAGATAGAGAATGCTGGGATGGCTATAGCTTTACTTGATACTTTTTGTAAAGAAGATGGTCGAGAGTTACCAGCTAATACTTTGCTTGCTCAAGCCTTGGAAGAAACAAGTTGGCCAGGGCGTTTGGAAATCGTGTCAAGAGATCTCTTGATGATTTTGGATGGAGCCCACAATCCCCATGCTATCAAGGCTTTATTGGCAACCTTGCAAGAACGCTTTGCGGATTATCATAAGGAAATCCTCTTTACTTGTATCAAAACCAAGGCCTTGGAGGATATGTTGGATTTGTTGGAGCAAATCCCAGATACCGAGCTTACCCTGACACATTTTGACGATAGTCGGGCGACTGATGAAAACGTGCTGAAAGAGGCAGCTAAGTCTAGAAATCTCAGCTACCAAGGTTGGCAGGAATTTCTAGAGCAGAAATTGACAGATAAAAAAGAAGAGAAAAAAACAGTTAGGATTGTCACGGGTTCCTTGTATTTCTTGAGCCAAGTGAGAGCCTATCTGATGGAGAGGAAGAACGAAAATGGATACACAAAAGATTGAAACAGCTGTAAAAATGATTATCGAGGCTGTCGGAGAGGACGTTAATCGCGAGGGCTTGCAGGAAACACCTGCTCGTGTGGCTCGTATGTACCAAGAGATTTTTTCAGGTCTTGGTCAAACAGCGGAGGAACATTTGTCAAAATCCTTTGAGATTATTGACGATAACATGGTGGTAGAAAAGGATATCTTTTTCCATACCATGTGTGAACACCACTTTCTACCATTTTATGGGAGAGCGCATATTGCCTACATTCCAGATGGTCGTGTGGCAGGTTTGTCTAAGCTAGCTCGTACGGTTGAAGTTTATTCGAAAAAACCACAAATTCAAGAACGTTTGAATATCGAAGTGGCCGATGCCTTGATGGACTATCTAGGTGCTAAAGGAGCCTTTGTTGTCATTGAGGCGGAACATATGTGTATGAGCATGCGTGGTGTCAGAAAACCAGGGACTGCAACCTTGACGACAGTAGCTCGTGGTCTATTTGAAACAGATAAGGACCTCCGCGACCAAGCTTATCGTTTAATGGGACTGTAAAAAAATCCGCTTTGGGCGGATTTTTCTAGAAAGGAATCATTATGGATCAACTGCAGATTAAGGATTTGGAAATTTTTGCCTATCATGGTCTTTTTCCTAGTGAGAAGGAATTGGGGCAGAAGTTTGTTATTTCCGCAATCCTATCCTATGATATGACCAAGGCGGCTACAGACTTGGATTTAACAGCTTCTGTCCATTACGGAGAGCTGTGTCAGCAGTGGACGACTTGGTTTCAGGAAACAACTGAGGACTTGATTGAAACGGTAGCCTACAAACTGGTAGAACGTACTTTTGAGGCTTATCCTCTTGTCCAAGAAATGAAGCTGGAACTGAAAAAACCTTGGGCGCCAGTACATTTGCCACTAGATACCTGCTCAGTAACCATTCAGCGCCGTAAGCAACGGGCCTTTATCGCCCTAGGAAGCAATATGGGGGATAAGCAAGCAAACTTGGAGCAAGCGATTGAGAAGATGCGAAATCGAGGTATTCATATTCTCAAAGAGTCCAGTGTCTTGACGACGGAGCCTTGGGGCGGTGTTGAGCAGGATAGCTTTACCAATCAAGTGGTTGAGGTTGAAACCTGGTTGCCGGCCCCAGTTCTATTGGAGACCTTGTTAGCCATTGAGTCAGAGATGGGACGGGTGAGAGAAGTACATTGGGGGCCTCGTTTGATTGATTTGGACTTGCTCTTTGTGGAGGATCAGATTCTTTATACAGACGACCTCATCTTGCCCCATCCTTACATAGCGGAACGCCTTTTTGTTCTTGAGTCTCTACAAGAAATTGCGCCTCATTTTATCCATCCGACATTAAAGCAACCGATCCGTAACTTGTATAATGCTTTGAAAAAATAAAAAAACTCTAGTTTTCAGTAGTTTTTAACTGAAGGCTAGAGTTTTTAAAATAGGTCATTTTCTTCTGGGAGGAGGATAGTTTCTCTACCGTCCATGTCTAAAACCAGCACTCTCGGGGGATAAAGAGGGTCGAAAGGGTGGTTAAAGTCAAAATCAATGGCTGTAGGGAGGTGTTGACTTGAAAAGTGGAAGGTAATTTTTCCTTGGTTATTGAGCAATTGAAACTCAAGTTCTTCTTCCAATTCAAAGACATTTTTTAAGAAATGGTCGATGATATACCAAAAAGAGTCAATGACATCATCAGGCAAGCTGGTAACAATGCCAAAACTAGCCGATCGCATGTGGGTATTGGTAAAAGCCATATTTCTTCCCCTTTCTTTTCCCTTATCATACAGCAAATAGGATTAAAAATCAAGAAAAGGTGATTTTTTCTTCATAAACATAGCTTCCTATGAAATTTTTTCAAATAATCTTCAAAAAATGCTTGAAAGTGTTTACAAATAGTGATAAAATGGAATAAGTAGAATCATGAAAACGAAATTTTCATACCGTCTCTTTTTGGAGTCTCGTGAGGTATGATATAGAAAGGAAATGGAATGAATACAGACGATACAGTAACGATTTATGATGTCGCCCGTGAAGCAGGAGTTTCAATGGCGACAGTTAGCCGTGTAGTCAATGGCAACAAGAATGTAAAAGAGAACACCCGTAAAAAAGTGCTTGAGGTGATTGATCGTTTGGATTACCGTCCAAATGCAGTGGCGCGTGGTCTTGCAAGTAAAAAGACAACCACTGTCGGTGTTGTGATCCCCAATATTACCAATGGTTATTTCTCAACGCTTGCCAAAGGGATTGATGATATCGCTGAAATGTACAAGTATAATATCGTCCTTGCCAATAGTGATGAGGATGATGACAAGGAAGTTTCAGTGGTCAATACACTGTTTTCTAAGCAAGTGGATGGTATTATCTTTATGGGCTACCACTTGACTGAAAAAATTCGTTCAGAGTTTTCTCGTTCTCGAACACCAGTTGTTCTTGCAGGAACTGTGGATGTAGAACATCAGCTTCCAAGTGTCAATATTGACTACAAACAGGCAACGATTGATGCAGTAACCTACCTTGCTAAAGAAAATGAGCGCATCGCTTTTGTTAGCGGTCCACTAGTGGATGACATCAATGGTAAGGTTCGTTTGGTTGGCTACAAGGAGGCCTTGAAAAAAGCAGGTATTTCTTATAGCGAAGGATTGGTATTTGAGTCTAAATACACTTATGAAGATGGTTATGCCTTGGCAGAACGCTTGATTTCATCAAACGCAACTGCAGCAGTTGTAACAGGTGATGAGTTGGCAGCAGGTGTCTTGAACGGACTTGCTGATAAGGGTGTGTTAGTACCAGAAGAGTTTGAAATCATTACCAGTGATGATTCACAAATCTCACGCTTTACCCGTCCAAACTTGACAACTATTGCCCAACCTCTTTATGACCTTGGTGCTATTAGTATGCGTATGTTGACTAAGATTATGCACAAGGAAGAGTTGGAAGAACGTGAAGTTCTCTTACCTCACGGTTTGACAGAACGTCGTTCAACACGAAAACGTAAATAGAAAAAATCAGGGAATCGTGAAGATTTCCTGATTTGTTTTTAGAGAAGGGAATTATACTCAATGAAAATCAAAGTGCAAACTAGGGAGCTAGCCGCAGCCTGCTCAAAGCACTGCTTTGAGGTTGTAGATGGAAGCTGACGTGGTTTGAAGAGATTTTCGAAGAGTATTACCCTTCCATATAGTCTTTCAAAGCTTGTCCGGTTAGTCCGGCATTGAGGGCAATGAGGAGTTTCAAGCGGGCTTTTTGGGCGTTGAGTTCTTTAACAAAGAAGACACCTGCTTTTTGCAACTGCACGCCCCCACCTTGGTAGGCATAAACAGGCTCAGCGATACCGTTAAAGCATCGTGAAACCAGAGCGACTGGGATTCCTTTTTGCAGAAGGCTTTCTAATTTTTGAGCCGTTTCTTTGGGAATATTACCAGCTCCGAAGGCTTGGATAATCAAACCGTTCAATTGGTCTAAATCCAGCATATCAATCAGCTCATCTGTCATACCAGCATAAGCAGAGATGATAGGGACTAATCCTTGTATGTGATCAAGGTCAAAGCGAACACGGGGCTCAGCTGTTTTGAAGTAGAGGATTTCCTGTTTCATAATCAGACCAAGGGGACCGTGAGTAGGAGTTTGGAAGGTACTGACATTAGTCGTATGTGTTTTGGTAACATACTTGGCAGCATGTATTTCATCGTTCATAACGACTAAAACCCCTTTGTCAGCAGCCTTGTCATCGCTAGCCACTCGTAAAGCGCTCAGATAATTATAAACACCGTCACTACCGAGTTCGTTGGAGCTGCGCATGGCACCTGTTAGAACGATAGGCATATGGGGAACTTCCATGGTATCAAGGAAATAGGCTGTTTCCTCTAAAGTATCGGTCCCGTGTGTGATCACCACTCCATCGTAGTTATCTGCTTCATTTTTGATTTTTCGGTAGAGGGCCAGCATATGCTTGGGTTTGATATGGGGGCTTGGCAGGTTAAAAAAGTCTAAAGCGTGGACTTGGATTCCTTCGAGGGGATTGGACACATGGTTCATGGGATTATCTGAACTCGTCACAACAGCGCCAGAAGCATCGGCTTGCATGGAAATAGTCCCACCCGTATGTAAAACAAGAATTTTCTTAGGCATGATTTACTCACTCTTTCTGAAATGTGGTATAATCATTGTATCACAAAAGGGGAGATTGGGATAGGATGGAAGTCAAAGCTGTTTTTTTTGATATCGATGGAACCTTGGTCAACGATCGCAAGAGTGTTTTGAAATCCACTAAGGACGCGATTAAAATCGTCAAAGAACAAGGAGTGCTAGTTGGTGTAGCGACAGGGCGAGGACCTTTTTTTGTTAAGGAATTGATGGATGATTTGGATCTGGATTTTGCGGTAACCTACAATGGCCAGTATATCTTTACTAAAGATAAAGTCCTGTTCACGAGCCCTATTTCCAAGTTACATTTACGCCAGCTCATTACTTATGCTAAAAAAGAGGGCAAGGAGATTGCCCTAGGGACCAAGGATGCCATGCTGGGTTCTAAAATCATGTCCTTTGGTTTGGGTTCTTTTTCCCAACGAATCAGTCGCTTCGTTCCCTCAGTTTTAACTCGGACAGTGAGTCATTCCTTTAATCGTATGGTCAGCAAGGTTGTTCCCCAAAAGGAAGAAGACCTGCTTCATCTGATGAATCAGCCTATCTACCAAGTCTTGATGCTGATGACGCCAGAAGAATCTGAGAAGGCGGCGGCTGATTTTGAAGATTTGAAATTGACACGTAGCAATCCTTTTGCAGCGGATGTCATCAATCAAGGAAACTCTAAATTGGAAGGCATACGCCGAGTCGGGAAAGAATATGGTTTTGATCTCAACCAAGTCATGGCCTTTGGTGACTCAGATAACGACCTAGAAATGCTGGCGGGTGTCGGTATGTCGGTCGCTATGGGAAATGGTAGTAGCAGTGTCAAGGAAGTTGCCAAGCACATCACTACCAGCAATCAGCAAGACGGAATTCACAAGGCCCTGGAACATTTTGGTGTTCTGGCCTCAGAAAAAGTCTTTGTCAGCCGTGACTATCATTTCAATAAGGTCAAGACCTTCCACCACATGATGGATGAACGGACCCAAGAAGAACCACGAGCTTGGGATTTAGAAGGTGCAACCCATAGGGCTGGCTTTAAAATAGAAGAATTGGTGGAGTTTGTTCGAGCTGCAAGTCCCTCTGAAGAAGATTTTGGTCAAGCTCTATCGCAACTTCATCAAGCTCTTGATAAGGCGGCAGATAAAGTAGCTAAGAAGACGCCTGCTCAGCAAGATTTGATAGGGCAGGTAGATGCCTTGATTGACACGCTTTACTTTACCTACGGTAGTTTTGTTTTGATGGGGGTGGATCCAGAACGTATTTTTGATATTGTCCATCAGGCCAATATGGGGAAAATTTTCCCAGATGGCAAGGCTCATTTTGATCCAGTGACCCACAAAATCTTAAAGCCAGATGATTGGGAAGAAAAATATGCTCCAGAACCTGCTATTAAAAAGGAACTGCAGCGCCAACTCAAGGCTTATGAACGCCATAAAGAGAGAAATAAACAGTAAAGAAAAAGGAGCTTTGGGCTCCTTTTCTTCGTGACTATAAGGTTTTTTCTTGTTCTCTCACAACCAGCAAATCGACCTTAGCATGGCGGAGAATGTATTCAGATGAAGAGCCGACCAAGAGGCGTTCAAAGGCGTTGAGACCAGTTGCGCCAACGAGGATGAGGTCCACTTCTTCTGCATCTGGAATAGTACGTGCCAGTAGGGTCTTTGGATTTCCCATTTCAATGACGATATGAACATCTGCCACACCAGCATCTTTAGCACGTTTTTCGTACTCTTTCATCAGACTTTCAGCGTCGACTTGGAGTTCTTCGTAAACTTCAGCATCAAAGGTGGATACGCTTTGGAGTGCGCGTGTGTCAATGACATGTGCGATGGTGAGTTTAGCGTCGTTTCGTAGAGCAGAATGAACTCCCTTGACAAAAGCCAAGTCTGCTTCTTTAGAACCATCGATTGCGACCATGATATTTTGGTAACGTTGTGCCATAATGAAACCTCCTGAAATTTTCTTACTATAATTGTAAACCTTTTCACTATAGAAGTAAAGCAAAAAAGGTATTTTTTAAAAGAATATTAGCGCTTAAAATCTATATAAATATATGATAAAATAAAAGAAAGGATAGCAGGAAACAAGTGAAGGGAGGGAGAATGATGAAGCACTCTTTTCAAGAAGCAAAAAAATCAAATTTCCTTTATTATGGAATTATCCTAGTTTCAGTCTTGCTAGAAGTTATCATGATCTGGCAATTAGAGAAGCTAATTCCACTTCTCTATCCAGGTTTTATCGGATTTTTAGTCTTTCACCTACTCTACCATCTAATCTTATTCCTAGTCGCTAAACGAAGTGGGCGTTGGGATTATTTGATGATATGGGGACTTTTCCTCATGTTCAATCTTCTCTATGACTCCTTTTTAGGCTTGCTTTTTCTAGGTTTATCTTTTGGTATGTGATGTGACTTTCGCAAAACACCTGCTATCTCCACTGTCTTGACCTCGCTCTTAGTGAGGTTTTTCTTCTGTAGGATTTTAGTAACACATTTCAGTAAACTTGTCGCATTTTCTTTCTAGTGGTATAATGTTACTATCCTGATGAATTGAGGAAACAAGATGAAAGAATATAACAAGTCTAGTAAGTTAGAGCATGTTGCTTATGATATCCGTGGTCCTGTTTTGGAAGAAGCCATGCGGATGCGAGCAAACGGAGAAAAGATTTTACGTCTGAATACAGGGAATCCAGCAGAATTTGGTTTTACAGCGCCAGACGAAGTCATTCATGACTTGATTATGAATGCGCGGGATAGTGAAGGTTATTCTGACTCAAAAGGGATTTTCTCAGCCCGTAAGGCTATCATGCAGTATTGCCAATTGAAGAAATTCCCAAATGTAGATATTGATGATATCTACCTTGGAAATGGTGTCAGTGAGCTGATTGTCATGTCCATGCAGGGGCTTTTGGACAATGGGGATGAGGTCTTGGTGCCTATGCCAGACTATCCTCTCTGGACAGCAGCTGTCAGCCTAGCTGGGGGAAATGCCGTTCACTATGTCTGTGATGAAGCTGCAGAATGGTACCCAGATATTGACGATATTAAGTCAAAAATCACTTCCAATACCAAGGCAATCGTCCTTATCAATCCAAATAACCCAACTGGAGCCCTTTATCCTAAGGAACTCTTGTTGGAGATTATTGAGATTGCTCGTCAAAACGATTTGATTATCTTTGCGGATGAAATTTACGACCGCATGGTAATGGATGGACATGTGCATACGCCTGTGGCGAGCTTGGCACCAGATGTCTTCTGTGTTAGCATGAATGGTCTGTCAAAATCTCACCGTATTGCTGGTTTCCGTGTGGGTTGGATGGTCTTGTCTGGACCTAAGACTCATGTCAAGGGCTATATCGAAGGGCTCAATATGCTATCCAATATGCGCCTCTGCTCTAACGTTTTGGCCCAACAAGTCGTACAAACTTCCTTGGGTGGCCACCAATCAGTTGATGAATTGCTCCTTCCTGGTGGACGAATTTACGAGCAAAGAAATTTCATTTACAATGCCATTCAGGATATCCCAGGTTTGTCTGCGGTTAAACCCAAGGCTGGGCTCTATATCTTCCCTAAAATCGATCGCAATATGTACCGTATCGATGATGATGAACAGTTTGTCCTTGATTTCTTGAAACAGGAAAAGGTTCTCTTGGTTCATGGTCGAGGTTTCAACTGGCAGGAACCAGACCACTTCCGTATCGTTTACCTTCCTCGTGTCGATGAACTAGCCCAAATCCAAGAAAAGATGACTCGATTCTTGAAACAGTATCGTAGATAGGGCTTACATTAGAAAAAGCTGGAAACATTTGACTAGAGCTATTGACAAAAGTAAAAGAATCAGATAGAATAGTAAAGTATGTTTAGTAACTGATCACTTTATAGCCGGCTAAACGAATACAAAATCTATGAGGAGGTATTCATCGTGAAACGTACTTATCAACCAAGTAAACTTCGTCGTGCGCGCAAACACGGATTCCGTAACCGTATGTCAACTAAAAACGGTCGTCGCGTATTGGCAGCTCGTCGTCGTAAAGGACGCAAAGTTTTGGCTGCATAATCCAAACGAACTATATCAAAAATCAGTAGGAACTCGAGTCTACTGATTTTTATTTTTGTAAAAAAGTACAAAAAACTTTATATTTTTGCTTGGATAGTGTATAATACTTCACATACTGTAAAAATGGAGAATAATCATGAAAAAATCAAAAGTGATGCTTCTTGGAGCGATGGCTTTGACAGCCGGTCTTGCTCTGGCAGCATGTGGATCTTCTCAATCAAGTAATCCAGAAAAGACATACTCTTATATTTTCGTCAGCAATCCAGATACTCTGGATTATATCACTTCGACACGTGATTCTACATCTAGTATTACAACCAACTTGATTGATGGTTTGTTGGAAAATGACAAATATGGTAACTTAATACCATCTATGGCGGAGTCTTGGACGGTTTCTAAAGATGGGTTGACTTATACTTATAAAATCCGTCAAGGAGCGAAATGGTATACTTCTGAGGGAGAAGAATATGCAGATGTAACGGCTCACGATTTTGTAACTGGTCTAAGATATGCTGCTGATAAAAAAGCAGAAAACTTGTACTTGGTACAAGATTCTATCAAGGGTCTAGCAGACTATGTGGAAGGGAAATCTTCAGATTTTGGTACTGTAGGTGTTAAGGCTGTAGATGATTACACATTGCAATACACCCTCAACCAACCTGAGAGTTACTGGAACTCTAAAACGACAGCAAGTATTCTTAGTCCAGTGAATGAAGCCTTCTTGAAGTCTAAAGGAGACGAATTTGGAAGTGTGACACCGTCAAGCATCTTGTCAAATGGTCCTTACTTGTTTAAATCCTTCACCTCAAAATCATTAATTGAATTTGATAAGAACCCTAACTATTGGGATAAAGATAATGTCAAAATTGAGAAAGTGAAACTTTCTTTCTTTGATGGTTCTGACCAAGATAGCATTACAAGAGGTTTCTTGGATGGGAACTATACTGATGGTCGTATTTTCCCAACTAGCTCAGTTTTTGCTGAACTCAAGAAAGGTAATGAGGACAAAATTACCTATACACCGCAAAACTCAGTTACTTTCTACTATCTTTTCAATGTAAACCGCCAAAGCTACAAGCAGACTATGAAACAGTCTGATAAGGAAAAGACAGATTCACGCGCGGCTATGCAAAATAAAGATTTCCGTCAGGCTATCAACTTTGCCTTTGATCGTCATGCTTATGCAGCACAGACAAATGGTGAAGATGGAGCAGACCGTATCTTGCGTAACACAGTTACACCAAGTAACTTTGTCCAAGTTGGCGATAAGAACTTCGGTGACATTGTCAATGAAAAAATTGTCAACTACGGTAAAGATTGGGCAAATATTAACCTAAACGATGGTAAGCAAGCCTTCTTGAACCCTGACAAGGCCAAAGAGAAGTTTGCTAAGGCCAAAGAAAGTCTGCAAGCTCAAGGAGTAACCTTCCCAATTCATTTGGATATGCCAGTTGACCAGACTGCTAAGTTGGATGTGCAACAGGCTGGATCTTTCAAACAAACAGTGGAAGAAACTCTTGGTAAAGAGAATGTAGTCATTGATGTTATCCAACTTTCTCCAGATGAAAAAGACCAGGCAACCTACTTTGCAGATACAGCAGAACAAAAAGACTACGATATTGACATCTCAGGATGGGGTGGAGACTACTCAGATCCTAAGACTTACCTAGCGATTCTTGATCCAGAGACAGGTTCTCAGTTGAAAAACATGGGCTTGTCTGAAGGAAAAGATAAGGGAGTTAAGGACAAGATTGGTCTTGCTGACTATAAGAAACTCTTGGATCAAGCAGATGCGGAAATCACAGATAATCAGGCTCGCTATGAAAAATATGCTGAAGCCCAAGCTTGGTTGACAGATAGTGCCCTCTTCCTACCAGTTCAAAGTGGTGGAGCTAACCCAATCTTCCGTAAGACTGTACCGTTTACAGGCCCATTCTCATTCGTTGGGAATAAAGGAAATGCTGATAACTACAAATATGTTGAATTGCAAAAAGAGGCAGTAACTGCTAAACAGTACCAAGAACTCTATGAAAAATGGCTGAAAGAAAAAGCTGAGTCAAATAAAAAAGCTCAGGAAGATTTAGCTAACCACATTCAATGATATTCCTAGTCATGCTTTTCAGTTAAGCATAGTGGCTGGATTCAGAAAAAGGCTCTACCAGACGCTTTTGATTCTGGTAGGGCCTTTTCTTTATTCTTTTAAGTGATAAGAGTAGCTAGCGACAACGACGTCTTGGTGCCAACGAAGGGCGTATTTGAGTTTGAGGCTCATCTGATTGTGTAAAATATTTTGCCAAGGTTTATTGGGGATAAACTGGGGAACGAGGACAGTGACTGTATAGTTCTTTCTCTGAGCTTCCTCGGAAATTCGTTTGACATACTTGACAGTAGGGGTGATGATGTCGCGGTAGCTGGTCTTGATATTTTTCAGAGTAATGGTTGGGAAGTAATCGACAAATTCTTGGAGAATTTCTTGGTCTTTTTCTGCTGTTTCCTTAGTAGAAATGTGCATGGCTAAGACTTCATCACCGATACTTTGAGCGTAGTTAATGGCTCCGACGCTTACACGGGTGACATTCCCTACTAGGACGAGAACTAGATTTCCATCGTAGGTACGTTTTTCGATGCCTTCATAGAGTCGTAGTTGTTGGGCCACTTTTTGGTAATGACTATGAATCGCCAAGAAGAGTAGGGTGAGTACGAGAATAATCGGGAAGAAAGGCCAGATATCACTGAGACGGAAAAAGAGCAGGATTAGCACGATAGCGTAGCAAATGATAGCTCCAAGGATATTGGCAAGGGCAGGTTTTAAGAAGTTGGCCCCTTTTTCTTTTTTCCAATGGCGAATCATCCCAGTCTGAGAAAGGGCAAAGGGAACGAAGACCCCGATAGTATAAAGGGGAATCAAACGTTCGGTATTGCCATTAAAAATGAGAAGAAGAATCATAGCCCCAAATGCCAGAGTTAAAATTCCATTAGAGTAGCCTAGGCGGTCTCCTTTTTCCATAAAGAGATGGGGCATGTATTTGTTTTTAGCCATATTGTAAGCCAGCATAGGGAAGGCCGAAAAGCCAGTATTTGCAGCTACGGCCAAAATCAGGGCTGTGGAGAATTGGAAGATATAATACCCAAGGTGGCCTAAGAAGGAAGTGCCGAGGATACCCTGAGCCATCTGTGAAAGAATAGTTTCTCCGTGTTGAGGCAGAATCCCCATCCAGTAGTTTAGGAAGGTGATACCAGCAAAAAGAAAACCTAAAATCAGTGACATAATGGTCAAGGTTTGAGCGGCATTCTTTTCTTTTGGAGCCTTGAAAAAGGGAACGGCATTTGAAATAGCTTCAACCCCTGTCAGAGAGGCAGATCCGCTGGTAAAAGCTCTTAGAATAAGAACGATAGACAGGCTCGGAACAGCATGACCAATAGGTGAAGTCGCCTGATAGCTGAGAGAACCTGTCACTAGTTGAAAGATTCCATAGAGTAAGAGAAAGACAGTGCTGATGATAAAGAGATAGACAGGAATCATCAGTGAACTGGCAGATTCTTTTAAGCCCCGTAAATTCAAGAGCATAAGCAAGCAAACTAGAAAAATGGAGATGTGGAGGTTGTAAGGGTGGAGAGCAGGGAGAGCTGCTGAGATAGCATCGGCTCCAGATGCAACAGATACCGCTACGGTCAGCATGTAGTCAACTAGCAGACTACCTCCAGCGATTAAGCCAAGTTCGGGAGATAGATTTTCTCGAGTAACCATATATGCCCCTCCCCCTTGAGGGTAGGCATGGATGATTTGACGGTAGGAAACGGTCAGGCTAGCTAGGAGAAGGAGGACAAAGAGGCCGATAGGAAGGCTCCACCATATAGCTAGAGGAGAGAGACTAGCCAAGACGAGGACTACTTGCTCAGGTCCATAGGCGATGGAGGACAGAGCGTCGCTTGACAACATGGCCAGTGCCTGCATTTTTCCCAGTAGTCCCCCTTCTCCTTCGGTTAAGGATTTAAGAGGACGACCGATAAAGGTCTGTTTTAATTTTGTAAACATAGTTGTTTCCTTTGTTGAAAAATTCAATAAGTGTTATTATACTGCTTTGGAAAAAGAGCGTCAAGAGATGATAATGGGTTTTAGAATATTTTTTTCAGATGAGGAGAGAGGTCAGTTTTTTTGCTATAATAGTAGATAGAAAACGAGGTTAGAAGAGATGATTTTTGATACGCACACTTAGAGTGTTTGGCGTACAGTTTAAGGACTCATGACGTTATTAAGGCATAAATTAACCATAAAACTAACCAAAGGAAAGTTAAAGTAGCATACAAAAAGAGGAATTCATTGAGAGTTCCTCTTTTAATCTATATTTTTTACAATTTCATTGAACAAAGAAATGATTTTTAATTTTTTTGTGTGTGATAAATCTGAGATGTTATCAATCAATGTAGTGATAGGGACGGAATTATCTGAAAGCGGGAAATTAAAGAAGTCTTCTACGGTCATGTCTAAAGCTGTAAGAACCTTTTCAAGTGTGTGTATTTTAAAATCGTATTTCATATTCTCGATGTTTTGTATCGCTTTAACACCTAGTTCGGCTTTATTGGATAATTGTTCTTGGCTGAGATTCTGTTCTTTTCTACATTCTCTTATACGCTCTGCTATGTATTTTTGTAATTGATTAGCTTCCATACGTAATTTCCTCTTTTGTATTATTCTACTATCCTTTATATGATTTTTTAAGTACAATTAACTATCTAAAAATTAAATATAGTATAGCGTAGTGTACAATTTTGTGTTAAAATAGATAAAAAACAATACACTAGGAGGAGTGATATGACAGAAGAAATAGCTGTGTATAAATTACAAGAATGGGACATGGGAAATGGTGAGAAGAAATATTCTCAGTTAGGTAACTTAGAAGCTCATTATTATTTTGCAAAAAATAATGGTGGAAAAGTTTTATTTACGACAAAATCGGACTTGTACCAGAGAAATGTTAGTTATTTGTTACTAACATTACCAAATGGAGAATACGGATTTCTTTCTAAAATTATTGAAAAAGGAACCTATCCTAAACTTCCAGAAGATCCCTCGTATATGGTTCCCACAGAGTGGAAAAATATAAATGAAACAATAGAAAAACAGTCCAATTTTAAATGGATTGCCTTAGAAGTTGTTTCAAATATTATTGAAAATATTGAGAATATACCTGAAATGCCTAGTCCACAGTACATGAAAAAAGAGGAATTTCAAAAATATCTAAATAACATAGATTATTAAGAAATAAACTCAGGTTTTGCTAATAGAATAGATACAAAAATCAAGGAGAATAAGATATATGAGAAAGAAGAAAAACGAAGAAGGTAAAAAGGATAATAAGAATGGCAAGAAAACTAAAAAATTTAGTTTAGTGAAAGTCATATTACTTACGATTGTTATGTTGGGAATCTTTGCTGCTGCAGGTATAAGTATATCTAATTATTTTTCCGAAAATTCATCAAGTGATAATTTATTTGATAAGAAGTGGGGTTCAG
>NZ_RJNZ01000018.1:0-36515 GCF_003942865.1 Streptococcus mitis
TGAGGACAATCTAAAGCAGGTTCATCCTCTTTTTCAGACTGTCTTTAAAACCTTTCTTAAGGATAAAGAGAAAATTGTCAACGCCCTTCAATTACCCTATTCCAACGCCAAATTAGAAGCGACTAATAATCTTATCAAACTTATCAAACGAAATGCATTTGGTTTTCGAAACTTTGAAAACTTCAAAAAACGGATTTTTATTGCTCTGAACATCAAAAAAGAAAGGACGAAATTTGTCCTTTCTAGATCGTAGCTTTTCTCAACCCACTACAGTTGACAAAGAGCCTCAAAAAATCGCATCACAGGTGTGATGCGATAAAAATCACTTATTGTAAACTTTTTGAAACAATTCCTTATACTTTATAGCTTCATTAGTTACGATTCTATGAACTTCCAATAATTTCATTCGCTTTTCATTTTCAGCTGGAATTTTATCAATTTTAGCATCGATTTCAGAACGTACTCTAAACAGTTCTTCCGAAATCCAAGCATAATTATGAAAAACTCGGTAAAGTTTCAAATCAACAATCATATTTCGACCTTTTATATCTTGCGAATCAATACCACCTATAATATTTCTGTAAAATATATTATTATAATCAACATCTACAGGATTATAAAATCTATCATTAGACAGTTCTTCCGGGATTTTGCTTCCATTATACAAATCACTCTTGGCTAAATTACACTTCTTGCAAGAGTATATCAGATTACTGTAATCGGTAATCAAATCACACCTATTATATTCTTCACAAATTTTACTTGGTACAAAATGGTCTACTTCAAATGGGGTCGTAATTTGCTCGTCTGAAACATTACAATAAGCACACTTACTCTCGAAATCTTTTTTTAAATTTTTTTTATAACTTTTATAATTTTTATATTTTTTCTGACAAGTCCGTATAATTTTATGATACCGAAATTCTCCAATCTTTTCCATAAATATTACAATTCTCCTAGATCCTTTATAAGTTTTACTGCACATTCTAACTGACTAGTATCAAACAATTTATCTAGTTCAGTTGCGCTATCAGAAACTATATATTTATTTAAGTTAAGCTCCAATTCAGATAGATTAATAAGAACTGATGGATCGATCTCTCTATCCTTAATCTTTTGTTGCTCGTACAAAATTTTTTGCTCTATTTTTTCTTTTTGTCTTTGAAAGTTTCTTATACTTATATCTATGTTCTTCAATGAATCCTTTGATTCTTGAGTATTTATATCAAAAAAAATACTTTTCCTATAAACCTTATCCGGGTCTATGATTTCACTTCTTTGAGAATCGTCAACGTATTGTGTAAGAATGATAACGGGGAAATTTTGAATATGTCTTTTTACTGATTCATATACTTCATTTCCCACAATCTTAAAACCTTCTCTAGAAATTAGATAGTCTACCACTAATACATCAATCCTAGTATTTAAGATATCATCTAAAATTTTATTAACTAATTCTTCTTTTTCCCCATATTCATCTATGATGTAATCTTGAAAACCACAATCTCCCCTATAATAACCATAAAAACACCTCTTTATATTATCAAGTTCAGACTCCTTATCTTCAACAATTCCAATATTTATCACTATTATACCTCCTTTTGTTTACTAAATATAATCTTTATTTTGAAACCTTTAAAATCCGAAATTACTTCTGTCCTGCCACCATTTCTTTCCACTGCCTCATTTAAAATCCACATACCTAAGCCAGTTCCGTCATCTTCAGGCTTCGTAGTAATACCTGGTTTTAAAATATAATTTGGGTTAGCTTTATACTTTTCAGATAATTCTTTCCCATTATTTGAAAGTTCAAGAATTATTAAACTTTGTGTTTCAGCAAGAGAAATATCTATTCGCCTTTCACCAGAATCCTTCTCTTCCAAATAATAAGCTGAATTTAAAATGAAATTATTTAAAATTAAAAACAAATCTAATTTATTGAAATTGTCGAGGGTAATTTTTGATTCAGAAAAATCCTCATATATTGATATGAATTTAGAATCTAGTAACGGTTTCCACAATTGTATAATATGACGTAATTCGTAATCAAAACTAGAAATAGTTTCTTCTCTCGACTCTTTCTCAAGAGGGGTGATAATGACTGATAACCACGCAGCCAATAACCTGTCAGTTACAGAATAAAATTGCAATAATTTGTATGGATTTAAAAAGCTTTCACCTCTATAATCACTCTCAGCTAATATCGAATCCATGCACATCTTTAAGTGGTCATTACGAGTACCCAAATCAGTTGCAACTCCATTTATCTCATGAGCAAAAGTCGAAGCCATTACACCGGATGAACTCAATGACATAAGTATATTCATTATTTCACTCTGTTCAAATTCACCAGTAATTCTATCTAAGGCCTGCTCTATATCGCTATCTTTAAATTCAGTATTAAACTCATCTTCTGAATTATTTTTACTATCAAAAGAAGTTTCAGTATCACTGGACCTATCTTCAGGAACAGACCCTTTCCCTTCTGATAAATTTCTTTTGATATCTTTCATAAAAATTTTTTTCTTTTCTGAACGAATTTTCTCATAGCGGCGATCAATCAGATTCCCTAATACTTGCAATGGATATTGTCTATCTGCTTCAAATTGTTCAATAATAAATAATAATATTTCTTTTAGTAGAGAATATTCTCTGTTTTCTACTAGGCTTTCTCGATTGGCACTATCTGTTAAATTTGGATTTCCTTCTCTAGAAATTAGTACTTCTCCAAAAATTTGATACGGCAAAACCCTCCAAGGAGCTTTATTAGTTGGTGCACCTGGATTCTTCTGTTGTCTCTCTGACAGACTCAGCCAATCAAAATATCTGCCATCATCTCCATACGGGCGTACTTTAAAGTTGTCTCTATATATTTTTATACCCGAAAAATTTTCAGACCACTTTTTTCTTTCGGTAGCATTAAACCTTTTCAAAATAGGTATAGAACTTGCTGCGCTCTTTAGAAAGAAGAGTTCTGTAGTAAAATCACCAATACTTTCAATATCTCTGATAGAGAAATCATTAGAATCTATGATATCTGAAATTTTAAACGAATATTCTATGCTACTATCGAAGCTAGACTTATTTGTTAATTTCTTTTGAAAAGCACTGTCGCTCCAAAATTCAGAATCTAGATCTATAGAAAAACTCTCACCCCCTTTAGTTACTTCAATGATTTTCAATGACAAATCAAGCTCATTTCTATCAAAAAGCAAACTGAGCTCCCCATTCTTTACCTCTGCCTTTACTCTATAATCATATCTTTTTCTATCAAAACGATCTTGGGAAGTTTTAAAATCTAGACTATGGTCATAATTATTCAACACATTTACTTCAAAACAATCTGTACTAGTCAGTGGATTAATACTTTTTAAATTTTTGTTTACTTTCCGGAAATCTCTATTAAACCAATTATCTCTAATCGGATTCAAATGAATTATAGTTCCAGAATTATTTTCAAAATCAATAAATTCATTCTCATTCGACTTGATAAACATTTCTGAAATCTGAGCCATAGTCTTGTCATCAATAATTTCTAATTCTGCCTTCACATCATCAATAAGTTCAGCTTTTTCAAATAATTCCCAATTTAATCTCCATCTATAAAGGGAATTATCTATTTGACGAGTATAGACTTCAGTAGCAGTAGATAACTTATCAAGAGCAAACCTGCCAATCCCCTTTGCTCCTGTTTTCTGC
The DNA here is from genome assembly GCF_003942865.1 of Streptococcus mitis. GTDB lineage: Bacteria > Bacillota > Bacilli > Lactobacillales > Streptococcaceae > Streptococcus > Streptococcus mitis_BI. Next base: position 3,700 of record NZ_RJNZ01000018.1, read on the forward strand.
CTACCTTTTTTACTAGTTGTATTTTTCTCTTTATCGCTGGTCCCTATATTCATCCAAACTGTAGAAAGAATTTCTTCAGTCATTCCCGTTCCATTATCAACAATATAAATATGATTATATTTAGAAAGAACTTCCTTAACAGTTTCTAATTTATTTTTTTTATTTTCTTCATTAGAATCTAATTCAATATTTTCATTGGAGAAAATACGTATTTTAGTGGCTGAGTTTTTATTTTCTATATATTCACTATTTAAAAATTCAAAGTCTTCAGCAGATAGAACATTGATATTATCACTAATATCTTGTCCTTCTTCAATAATAGGAAAAGGTATATCGTAATTGATTAATACTGATTCCGCATCAGCATCATACGAATTTTTCACTAATTCTGTCAAAGCCCCACTAACATCTGTTATATTTTCTCGCCCTATTAACCGAGCAGCTTTTGCACTAACACTAAATGCAACCTCTTTAACCATACTACACTCCTTGATAGTCACTACAGGTTTACTGGATAATTCTTTATGTCATTTACAGAAATTCTAAGTGATTTTCCACTTGCATTAATTGCTCTAGTTTCTAAATACTTATAAAATTCTTCTGACTCCAAAATTTGTTTAGCAAATTCTAATGTCCTGTCTCCTGTCGGAATAATATAAAAACCAGAATAAGGAATTGTTCTTTCATCCAAATCATAAACATTTACCTTTTCTGTTATCACTGATGAAATCATTAATTTTCTCTGATTTAAAAAATGAAGACCTTGACTTCTTCCATATTCAAACCATTTCCCATCTGATTTCCTCTTTTTCAAAGCACTCATATTATCTTTCAGATAGTCAAAAGCTTTAGGGAAGCTTTTTTTAAATTCCTCAACAGAATATCTCTTTAACTGACCTTCAACATAAGCATACGGAAAAATTATTCTTTCATCAAGTCCTTTAGATAGTCGCCTTGGACTAGCTGCTGGTCTAACGACTCCATCTTCAACATTCAAATCATCGGATATCACAAACACCCTGTTTAATAAAGTTGCAACACTGTTCGCTACTTTGAATAAATCTCCGAACTTGAACTCTGATTCACATTCTCTTGAATCAACTCCAAAATACCATTGACCACTTAAAAATTTTTTATCGATTTTGAAACTTTCATTATTATCTATGTCATTATAGAAAACTTTATTGTTTATGTTATTATTACTATCAATAATAATAATCGCAGATGATGTCAAAACATTCCCAAAAATATGCGTATGCTTATAATCGATAATATTTTTAATATTGGTAACTATCATATCTCTCAAGTTTTGAGCAAATACATTTTTAAAAATACTATTTGGAATTAGGTAAGCCATCTTCCCAGATTTTTTCGATAAATCTCTCATACTCTTTTCAATAAAGGCATAACAATAATCAAATTTTCCTATTTTACAAGAAAGAAAATTTGATTTTAAATATTGTCTTTGATCTAGTAAAAGCTCTTGATAAGTAATATAGGGTGGATTACCTACAATATAATCAGCCTGAACTTCTAAAATAGATTTGAGATAATCCTCATTTCGAATATCCCACTTTACATCTCTCAATCCATATTTTAATACTAGATTATTTAAATTAGATATACAAGAATCGATTACAGACTTATCTACCTCATAGCCAATAAAATATTGTTCTAAATCTTTCTTCAGTTCTCTTGGAGAAAGATCTGCGCTTTGCGCTGACTGTATATATCTTTCTACAGCTATTAATAGTATATTCCCTTCACCAACCGAATTTTCAAGAAAATATTTTTTTAAGATTATATCACCTTGATAATCAACGCTATCTAACATCTGTTCAACATACTGAGAAGGAGTAAAAACTTGAAATTTTTTCATGATCTTCATTTCTTTTTTCTTTAATTATACCAAAAAAACAAGGCTTGTATCCTATTTAAAACATATATGAAATATTTTTCATATAAAACAGCTTAATAAATTTGTAAAAAATGACTTCTATATATTGAAGTCATTCGAGAATATACCAAGTTTTTTTAGTTACTTGAAAAGTCTAACTTAATTTGACAATTTAAGTATTAAAAACTTGAGATTGTACTTTTTAATATAGAAAGATTTACTTGATTATCACCTCAAAATAAGTTTCCCCATAACTATATAGAATTTTGAAACCCTAGATTCAAAACTAATCCTTAAAACTTCAAAAGAAACTGTGACTACAATATAAAATAAATAGCTCTTCTATGGCCTATAGTAAGAACTTCTATCACTATTTCATCTTCTTTGATATCGGCGAGAATTCGATAATCTCCAACATGATAGTGTTAATCTCCCAAACATTCAGATGTTAATTCTTTTCCGTGTTGACGAGAATTGGCTATATTCATTAAATTTGTACCAATCCATTAAAGAATGATTTAGAAAGTAAAGGCGTCTAATTTTTTAAGTTGTTTGAGAATTTGTTACGTATAAGTTACTTGATAACTAATAGTCCAAAATCATTCATCAAATCCTCATGCGAGATTTTCCTACCATCATCTTTTGCTATTGCTTGACGTAAAATCTGTAAATCATATTCGCCTTCAATTTTTTCTAACATGGATTGTCTAACAAACCCTGAAATAGTCAAAACTTGTAACTGAATATAGATTTTTTATTAAATCACTATCTTAATCATTAATTCATAAAGGTTATTATATCCTTTATTCTTCTAGAATATATCGTATTTTAGTCTCATTATAAACTTCTCTTTTAATTTTGTAAAAATTAACTTTTCTACTAAATTATCCTCAAAAAACGAGATTGGGGAAAAACTCAATTTTAGTAGAAAATGAAGTAAATCTTTCTACAACAAAACGCATAGTTCCAAGTTGTTTTGTACTGACCCCAAAAAGTTAGACAATTAATTTATCCAAAGGATTTAGTTCTGTATTGCACAGGGCTAAGTCCTTTTAGTTTTACCTTAATTCGTTTATTGTTGTAGTAATCAATATAGTCTACAATAGCTTGTTCCAATTGCTTAAGCGACTGAAACGACTTCTCATAACCGTAAAACATTTCCGATTTCAGAATCCCAAAGAAGGACTCCATCATACCATTGTCTGGGCTGTTACCCTTACGTGACATGGATGCTTGAATTCCCTTACTCTATAGGAACCGATGATAAGAATCATGTTGGTATTGCCAACCTTGGTCACTATGGAGAATCGTATCCTCGTAGTGTTTCTCTGTGAAGGCCTGTTCCAACATCGTTTTTACTTGTTCTAAGTGCTGTTAAAGCCGTCTAAAACTGGTGATAAGTAAAGCTTTTGAGTACTTGCTGGAATGGCAAATTCTGTCACATCTGTGTAGCACTTTTCCATTGTTTTAGAGCCTTCAAATTGACGTTTAATGAGATTCTCTGCCTTCTTACCAACATTTCCTTTATGAGAAGAATATTTTCGTTTCTGTCGCATTTTAGCTTGTAAATTGAGTACTTTCATCAAGCGTTGAACTATTTTATGATTTACCAGATAACCACGATTTCTTAGTTCTAAATGAATCCGACGATAACTATAATTTCCCTTATGTTCGATAAAAATGGATTGAATTTCAGCTTTAAGCTCTTGATTCTTATCTAGTTTGTCTAGCTGTTTCAAGTGATAGTAGTAGGTCGAACGAGCTAATTTAATGACTTTTAGAAGAATATCTAACGAAAAATCAGTAATTAGTTCTTGAACAATTTCTGTCTTTCTTCTTTCTCTTTTTTCTCCTTCAATCGGAGTTCTCTCAACTTTTTTAGGATGGCATTCTCCGCTCTCAGGTACTCATTTTCTGCTTGAAGACGTTCTAATTCTGTCCTCTCTTCAGGTCTCTTTTTTGGCTTACGTCCCATTTTAGGTCCTCTCCCTCTTGGTTTCTCAACAATAGTATACCCGTTTTTCCTGTATTGTGCTAGCCAGTTAAGAAGTGTCGTACGACTTGGGAGACCGTATTCAAGAGAAACTCTATCTTTAGTCCAGCCTTCATGTAAGACTTTATTAATCATTTCTTGTTTTAAATCAGGAGAATAGTAACGATTTTTCCCTTTTTTGACGAACTCCATTCCGTAACGATCAATCAATTTAATCATGTACCTAAGATTAGAATTGTTTATCCCAAATTTATTTGAAAGCTTCTCTAAGCTATATCCTTGTTTTCTAAGTTCATAGATCTGAACTTTATCATCATAAGTTAATTTCATAATAAAAACACCCCAAAAGTTAGATTTTTTCTGTCTAACTTTTGGGGTGCAGTTCAATCTGATACTATGCGTTTTTCTGATTTCATAGACTTTTTCCCCAACCACACTCCATTATTTCAAAAATTAATGTCTAAAATGTCTCACTCCTGTGAAAATCATAGTCAAGCCGTATTTATCCGCAGCTTCGATAGATTCTTGGTCACGGACGGACCCACCCGGCTGGATAATGGCTTTAATGCCTGCTTTGGCGATTTCTTCCACGTTATCCGCAAATGGGAAGAAGGCATCTGAAGCAAGGACCGCCCCGTCCAGACGATCTTTGGCTTGGTCAATGGCAATACGGACTGAAGCCACACGGTTAGTTTGACCTGGACCAACACCAAGTGTCATGTGGTCGTTGGTCACGATAATTCCGTTTGATTTGACGTATTTAATAGCCTTCCAAGCGAACTCAAGGGCAGTTGCTTCTGTCTCAGTTGGCTGGCGTTTGGTCACCACTTGCCAGTCAGCTGGACTTTCTTTGACCACGTCTTGGTTTTGCACCAGAAGTCCACCGACAACACCTGTGTATTCTGCTTCCACTTCGCTAGCCTCTTGAGCATCAAATGGCAAGGCAAGGATACGCAAGTTTTTCTTTTTATTGGTCAAAATGTCTAGCGCTTCATCCGTATAGCTTGGTGCAATGATGATTTCAAGAAATACACCATGCATCTTCTCAGCTGTCGCAGCATCCACCTCACGGTTGAGAACGACAATTCCACCGAAGATAGACACTGGATCAGACTCATAAGCGTAGGCCCAAGCAGTCTCAATGTCATTAGCCTGACCGATACCGCACGGGTTCATGTGTTTGAGAGCCACAACGGTTGGACGATCTTTGAAGTCACGGATGATACGAATAGCTGCATCCGCATCGCGGATATTGTTGAATGACAGTTCCTTACCGTTAAGCTGTTTCGCTGAAGCAATGGAGTAATCCGTCGGCAAGGCTTTTTGGTAGAAATCGGCATCCTGTTGAGGATTTTCCCCATAGCGCATAGCTTGTTTGAGATCATAGGTCAAGGTCAACTTTTCAGGCTTGCTCTCGCCGACCTGAGCTGTAAAATACTCTGCAATCAAGGCATCATAAGCCGCAGTGTGGCGGAAAACCTTGGCTGCTAAACGTTGGCGAGTTTCGTAAGTCGTTTCACCATTGGCTGACAACTCGTCCAAAACCACAGCATAGTCAGCTGGATCTACCACAACTATTACGCTAGCATGATTTTTAGCCGCTGAACGAAGCATGGATGGCCCGCCGATATCGATGTTTTCAACGGCATCAGCGTAAGTCACATCTGGTTTGAGAATGGTTTCCTTAAATGGGTAAAGGTTAACTACAACAAGATCGATAAGCTCAATTTGATTATCCTTAGCAGCCTCTAGGTGGTTATCCAAATCACGACGAGCGAGGAGTCCACCGTGAATATTTGGATGAAGGGTCTTGACACGACCGTCCATCATTTCTGGAAAACCGGTCACATCATCAATCGCAATGGTATCTACCCCAGCATTATCAAGGGCAACCTTGGTCCCACCTGTCGAGATAATCTCCCAACCAAGTTTTTTAAGTTCTTGGGCAAATTCAACAATGCCCGCTTTGTCTGAGACGCTGATTAAAGCGCGTTTAGTCATCTTTTTTCCTTTCATTTTCAAACTCTCTACCTACGCATTTTTCGATTCATAAAGTATAGGGAGACGATTACCAAGACTCCCAAAATTACTGTCAGTAAAAATCTCCCCCAATAGGGAATCTCTGGGAACAAAAAATTTACCAGTAAACGTAGAATGATTACCAAGGTAATCAAGGCAAGTGTTTCCAACCATTTTTTCATTTACTTGTCCAACAATTCTCTAATAACTTCCGGATACAACTTATACTCTGCTTCATGAATTCGAGTTTCAAAACTGTCAATGGTATCATCAGCCAGCCGTGGCACACGCACTTGTTTGATAACCTTGCCTGTATCCACACCTGAATCCACCCAGTGAATGGTAACACCACTCTCAGCAACGCCAGCATTCCAAGCATCCTCAATCCCATGAGCTCCTGGAAATTCTGGCAGGTAGGCTGGGTGAATGTTAATAATCCGACCTTCATAAGCCGCCAATAAGGTTGGCCCAACGATTTTCATGTAGCCCGCTAGGCAAACCAAGTCAATCTGGTGCTCTTCCAAGAGTTCGACAAGGGCCGCTTCGTAGTCTGCCTTGCTCTCAAACTCCTTGAGTTCAAAAGCGTAGGATAGGACACCAAGCTTGTCTGCGCGCTCGAGCACATAGGCATCACGATGGTCTGAAAAGACAAACTCAACCGGAAATTCTTCGGCAATCACCTGAAAATTCGAGCCATTACCAGAGGCAAAAACCGCTATTTTTTTCATTTGATGATGACACTTTCGTTTTCTTTCTTGGCGATGCGACCAATTTCATAGACTGGTTCATCCAACAATTCCTTGACACGGCCTACATTTTCAGGGCTAACTGCCAACATGAGTCCCACACCCATATTGAAGATTTCAAACATTTCTTCGTGTTTGATCTGACCGTATTTTTCAAGGGCTTTGAAAATCGGTAAAACTGGAACCTTGTCTTCCTCAATCTCAGCAGCCAAGTCAGCTGCAAACATACGAGGGACATTTTCGATAAAGCCACCACCAGTGATGTGGGCAATGCCGTTGACTAACTCTTCCTTAATGAGTGGCAAAATAGCCTTGACATAGATACGAGTCGGCTCAAGCAAAACTTCCTTGAGTTGCTTGCCTTCCAATTCTGGCAAGATTTCCTCACCTGTGTAATCCGCAAAGACACGACGGACGAGAGAGTAACCATTGGAATGAATCCCACTTGAAGCAAGTCCAAGAAGAACATCTCCCTCTGCCACTTTTGAACCGTCTATGATTTGAGATTTTTCAGCCACACCGACCGCAAAACCAGCTAGATCGTAATCATCTGCGCCATACATGCCAGGCATTTCAGCCGTTTCCCCACCGATGAGGGCTGCGCCTGCCTGCACACAACCTTCAGCGACTCCAGCAATCACTTGTTCTAGCTTAGCTGGTTCATTCTTACCAGTCGCCACATAGTCGAGGAAATAGAGGGGCTCCGCACCTGCAGCGATGATATCATTGACACACATGGCCACACAGTCCTGACCGATGGTATCGTGCTTGTCGTACTTGATAGCCAGCATGAGCTTGGTTCCGACACCATCAGTTCCTGAAATCAAGACAGGCTCTTTAACCCCAGTCTTTGAAAGGTCAAACATACCACCAAAACCACCAAGAGCTCCCATGACACCTGCACGCTCCGTACGAGCCACGTGCTTTTTGATTCGTTCAACAACTTCATAACCCGCTTCAACATCTACACCCGACTGGGCATATGCATTTTTTGTCATTTATTTATTCCTTTTCTTTGAGAAGATTGCGACGTATTTTTAGATAAACAATTATTTTATCTAAAAATACTAGTCAGGGCTCTAGCTTTGATCCTATAGGACAAAGCGTCTACTGACAAATGCTTTAGCTTTTAGTCAGTAGTGAGACGTGAAGCATAAGCATTTTTATTTGCCATTTTTATATTCCTTTTCTTTAATGGAGGATCTATTGTCTATTTGTAAAAACTGGTCTTTTCTTCCAAACTTCTACGATAGTCTTCTTCATAGTCGTAGAGAGGCGTTGGGTAATCCCCATCAAAATAAGCGACACAGAGACCACCATTTGGCGCATCCGTTTCAATACCAATCGAATCAATCAAACCTTCAACAGAGAGGTAAGTCAGGCTGTCAGCTCCAATGATTTGACGAGTTTCTTCAACCGTATGATTAGCCGCAATCAGCTCCTGACGTGTCTGGATATCAATTCCATAGAAGCATGGATAAGCTAGCGCTGGACTGCCAATAGCAACGTGAACCTCAGTCGCACCCGCTTCTTTCAAGAGCTGAACGATACGACGAGAGGTTGTTCCACGTACAATAGAGTCATCAATCATAACCACACGCTTGCCTTTTACAACACCTGAAACAGCAGAGAGTTTCATCCGCACCCCTTGCTCCCGCAATTCTTGAGTCGGTTGGATAAAGGTGCGTTGCGTATATTGATTCTTAATAAGACCCATTTCGTTTGGCAAACCAGATTCTTCCGCAAAGCCCATAGCCGCGCTGAGTGAAGAATTGGGCACACCGACTACGATATCCGCCTCATGCTTGAATTCACGCGCCAATTGGGCACCCATACGTTTCCGTGCCGTATGGACATTGACACCGTGGATATTAGAATCAGGGCGAGCAAAATAGATATACTCCATAGAACAGATTGCTAACTGAGTATCATCTGTATAGCTATCATACTGGATGCCCTTGTCATCAATGATGACAATCTCACCTGGCTTCAAATCACGAATCCATTCTGCACCAATGACTTCAAAAGCACAGGTTTCAGAGGAAACAACCACCGCTCCATTAGCCATTTTCCCGATAGAAAGTGGACGGAAACCATTGGGGTCAAGAGCCGCAATCAACTTATCTTCAAATAGCAAGATATAGGCAAAACCACCTTTAACTAGGCTGAGCGCCTCCTTGATTTTGCCCATCAGACTAGGATTGTGACTGCGACGAATGAGGTGAGCCAAGATTTCAGAGTCCGAAGTCGCGCTGAAAATCGCTCCTCTATCTTCCAATTCTTTCTTGAGAGAGGCTGCATTGGTCAGATTGCCATTATGAGCCAAGCCAAACTGCATATCATGAAAACGGAAGAGGAAGGGCTGGATATTATCTACAGAAGCTTCGCCAGCAGTCGCATAACGCACGTGACCAATCGCACCAGTTCCCGTCAATTTATCCAAATTAGCAGGATTTCTGAAGACTTCTGATAAAAGTCCCATGTCACGATGGCGCTTCAATTGTCCCTGATCATTGGAGAGGATTCCTGCCCCCTCCTGACCACGGTGCTGAAGACTATGGAGACCAAAATAGGTCAATTTAGCAGCATCTGGATGTCCCCAGATACCGAAAACACCACATTCTTCATTAAGAGATTTTACTTCGTATGTCATTTTATATACCTAATTTTTATTTGTGTAGCACCAAGAGCTAAATCTACATGACTTTTACATTACTGATACTATCTATTAGAAAATCTGCAAGTCTTATTTTTCAGTAAAGTATTTAACCGCTGACGCAAACAGGTGCTGGTCTTTATTTCCTGGGATATTTTGGAAAAGACCATCCTCATAACGTTCTGAGTGTCCCATTTTACCAATGATTTGACCGTTCTTGCTGGTAATTCCCTCAATGGCATGGACGGAACCATTCGGATTGTACTTAGAATCCATACTTGGTTTTCCATCAAAGTCAACATATTGGCTGAAAATTTGTCCATTGTCACGGAGCTCCGCAAATTCCCCAGCCGTCACGACAAACTTCCCTTCACCGTGCGAAACAGGAATGGCGTGGATATCGCCCACTTGCACTCCAGTCAACCACGGCGAGTTAGTATTGGCAATACGGGTTTCCACCATCTTGGCCACGTGTTGATTGGCATCATTGTAGAAGAGGGTTGGACTAGTACTATTAGCATCCTCGAAATTTCCGTATGGAAGAAGACCTGATTTGACCAAAGCCTGGAATCCATTACAGATACCGATAATCAAGCCACCACGAGCGATAAAACTATCAATAGCTGCATGCACTTTTTCATTGAGCAGGATATTGACAATAAACTTAGCTGAACCATCTGGTTCGTCCGCAGCTGAGAATCCACCTGCAAAGAAGAGGATGTTAGCCTTACCGATATTGTCAACCATGGTTTCAACTGACTTGACAATGGCTTCTTCATTGAGTGTCACGAATGGTACCAAGTTAACCTCTGCGCCTTCTTTTTCAAATGCCTTGGCTGAGTCATATTCTGAGTTGGTTCCTGGGAATACTGGGATATAGACCACCGGTTTTTCAACTTTTTCTTTAGCTTGGATGACTGTATTAGTAGCGACAGCTGGAACTTCTGCTAGTTCTTTGGCTTGGTCAAACTCTGTTGGGTAAACTTCTTCCAGTTTTCCTTGGAAAGCACTGTCAAGTTTCTGTCCATCTAGCTTCACACCATTTACAGTCAGTGTAAAGTTTGCTTTCGTTTGACCGATTTTCTCTACTCCAGCAATTTCTTCAGGAGATGTAAAGACAAATCCACCCAATTGAGCTGTCAAAGCTGTTTTAAGTTCAGGCAAGATCACCTCTGCACCAATATGATTTCCAAAGGTAGCAAGAGCCAAACTTTCAACCACACCGCCGTATTTGACAGCTGAAGCCGCTGTTACTTTGTGAGCCTTTTGAAGGGCTTCAAATTGAGTAAAGTTTTTCTTAATTAAGTCAAAATCAATCTCTACTGAGAGTGCTTGGCCTGGAATGTAGTAGATATTTTCCCCAACAGCTTTAAATTCTGGAGAGAGCACATTACGACTATCCGCTGTCGTCACCCCAAAAGCAACCAAGGTTGGCGGTACGGTCAATTCTTCAAAAGTACCAGACATGGAGTCCTTACCACCGATAGATGGCAAACCAAGCTGAATTTGTGCCTCGATAGAGCCTAGGAGAGCTGCTACTGGCTGACCAAAACGCTCAGCTTGTTTATCCATACGCTCGAAATACTCTTGGTAAGAGAAACGAGCCTTAGACCAGTTGGCACCAACAGCCACCAAACGAGCAGTTGCTTCAATAACCGCATAAGCAGCACCGTGGTATGGAGACCATTCTGCAATATAAGGATTAAACCCTTGAGCCATGACTGACGCAGTATGAGTTACCCCATGTTGAACTGGCAATTTCTGCACAGAAGCCTCAGTTGGTGTGAGTTGATAGCGACCGCCAAGTGGGTGATTAACCGTTGAGCGACCGACCGAACAGTCAAAGATAGTTTGTAATCCTTTTTGACTCGCATGGTTGAGGTCAGATAGAACCTTAAGGGTATCTGCTTCCAGTGTTTCTACGCTTGTTGTACGTTCTTCTGGAAGCTTGACATCCTTGTCCACAACCTTAGCATCGACAACCACGCGCACACCATTTGTATCAAGGAAACGACGTTCCAAGTCGACAATGGTTTCTCCATTCCAGTGCATGACTAGATTTGATTTTTCAGTTACTATTGCCACAACAACAGCGTCAATATTCTCTTTGTTACATTCTACAACAAAGGCATCTACGTCCTCAGGACAAACCACGACTGCCATCCGTTCTTGAGATTCAGAGATGGCAATTTCGGTACCATTCAAGCCCTGGTATTTAAGAGGCACCTTGTTGAGGTCGATTTCAAGACCGTCTGCTAATTCACCGATGGCTACACAGACACCACCAGCACCAAAGTCGTTGGATTTCTTGATGAGACGAGTGACATCACCATTACGGAATAGGCGCTGAATCTTGCGTTCTTCGATGGCATTCCCTTTTTGAACCTCAGCTCCAGCAGTTTCCACAGACTCAACCGTTTGAACCTTAGAAGAGCCCGTCGCACCACCGACACCATCACGTCCAGTCTTACCTCCAAGGAGAATAATGGCATCACCAGCTTCAGGTTTTTCACGGACAACATTGCCCTTAGGAGCTGCACCGACAACGGCACCAAGCTCCATGCGTTTAGCTACAAAACCTGGGTGGAAGTACTCACGAACGTAGGTTGTTGCAAGCCCAATCTGGTTACCATATGAAGAATAACCATGAGCCGCTGTTTTAGAAATGACTTGTTGTGGCAGCTTACCAGCACGCGTTTCCGAAATCGGTGCTGTAATATCACCGGCACCTGAGATACGCATGGCTTGGTAGACATATGAGCGACCTGACAATGGGTCACGAATAGCTCCACCAATACAAGTAGCCGCCCCACCAAATGGCTCAATCTCAGTTGGGTGGTTATGAGTTTCATTTTTAAACATGAGGAGCCATGGTTCTTTCACACCATCAACGTCCACTTCGATTTCAACTGAGCAAGCATTGATTTCGTCTGACACTTCCATATCATCCAAACGTCCATTAGCACGCTCATAACGACCGAAAATAGTCGCCATATCCATCAAGGTTTGCGGTTTTTCAGAACGCCCCAACTCCTCACGCATGGCAATATACTTGTCATATGTTGACTGCAATTGCTTTTGGAATTTAGAAGCTGAAAAATCAATCTGCTTCAACTCAGTCTCAAAAGTTGTGTGACGGCAGTGATCAGACCAGTAAGTGTCCAAAACCTTGAGTTCAGTCTCAGTTGGTACGCGCCCGATTGACTTAAAGTAGTCTTGGATAAAGAGCAAATCATCCACTTCCATAGCCATCCCTTGTTCAGCTTTGTAGCGGGCAAAGTCTTCTGCTGTATAGCTTTCAAAGAAAGTCAATTTAGGAATGGTCTTGTCTGACTCTGAAAATTCCTGCTTAGCAATCCCTGTCGTGATGTCCTTGAAACGAGAATCAACTGGATTGAGCAAGTAGTTCTTGACCGCTTCCAACTCAGCCGCTTCAATATCTTTATTGACCAAGTACAATTGTGCTGTATTAACTGTCACGTCACTCGAACTTCCTAGTAAAAGCAAGGCTTCCTGTGAAGATGCTGCACGCTGGTCAAATTGCCCTGGTAGGCTTTCAATGGCAAAGAAAGCATAGTTGGCAAGATCCGCTTGCACAGCCGCTTCGTCCAAGACATGGTCTGTCACCTGCTCAGAGAAGATGTGTTTCTCTGCAGGCGCAAACAAGTCCTCTGCCAAGTTAAAGACATCATACACTTGCACAATGCGAATGCTTTTCAAGCTTGAAAGCCCCAAGTTATGCTGGAGTTCTCTTACCAAACTCTCTGACTTTACCTGAAAATCAGCCTTTTTTTCAACAAAAATACGTTTATCCATCAATTCTTATTCCTTTATTTCAGCTCTTGCAATATCCCCAACGACCTTGAGGTTGTTATTTCAATTCCTGCAACTTTTCCCAAACAATCTCATAAACATCTGTTAATTCACCTAGACCCCTACGGAAAACATCCTTATCCATGTGGTTGCCATCTGCATCCCACAAACGGCAGTTATCTGGTGAAAATTCGTCTGCCAAGATAATCTTGCCATCCTTATCAAAACCGAACTCTAGCTTAAAGTCAATCAACTTAAGCCCAATCTCAGCAAACCAAGTTTTCAAAAGTTCATTGATTCGACGAGTTTCTTCCTTCAAGTAGGCAATCTGCTGGTCATCCGCAATCTTTAGGAATTTCACATGCTCGTCATTGATAAATGGATCATCCAAATCATCATTTTTATAGTAAAATTCGACAATCGGAATCTCAAATGCGATACCTTCGTCTACGCCAAAACGTTTTGAAAAGGAACCAGCAGTATAGTTTCGGAGCACGACTTCCAAAGGAATAATCTTAACCTTTTTATTGAGTTGTTCCGTGTCTGAAAGCTTCTCCACAAAGTGAGTTGCCACACCAGCCGCATTTAATTTCTCAAAAATAAAAGATGAAATCTGATTATTCAAAACTCCCTTGCCAGCAATCTGCTCCTTCTTAACACCATTGAAAGCAGTCGCCTGGTCCTTGTAAGTTGAAATAATAAGATTTTCATCCTCAGTTGTATAGATATCTTTAGCTTTTCCCGAATAGATCAATTGTTTTGACATTTTAAAGTTCGCCTTTCGTATTACTTGAGCACATTCTACCATAAAAAACCTAAAATTACAAGAATTTAACCGAATAAATAATGTAGTGATATCAAAAATCATAAAGAAAAAACTGCAAGAAGAATCTTTCTCACAGTTTTAAAATCATTTAACTCTAAAAACACGAACATTACTCTTTGTTCAAAAATTGATCCAAATAATAACGCAGGTAACTTTTCTTACCTGTAATCATCTGCAGGCGACCTTCCACCCCGTACCGAAGTTTTGCAGCCTGCTCCGAAGTTAGATTAGCCTCCGCCTCGATTTTAAAGAAATTCCCTTTCTCAGTCTTAGTAGCTGTCGCATCAATACTTGTAATAGTAGACTCTAGGAAAAGTTGATTCTTAGCATCATGAGTCGTCGTATAGCGAACAGAATCACTGACCTTAATCCTTGCTACATCTTTTGAACTTAGATAAGCTGTGAGTTTGGCTTTCCCTTCTTTTTCCAAGGACGGATAGAGTTGAGCTAGTAAGGCACCTTCTGCTACCATGGTAGAATCACTAGTCTCAGGATTAAGGTGAAGCACCCCATCCTCACTCGCCGTAATTTTCCCTTTGTCTAAAAGATTTCCCTGTACCTTCCTACCTGACTCTGCCTCCAAGATTTTCTGCTCTAGAAGGGTCAATTCCTGACCAACCTTAGCCAAGTGTTGGGATTTGAGAGACTCCAATTGACTGCTTAAACCTGACGCATAAGCTTGCTGGGTACCTGAACCTGCATACTGGACACGGTAAGTAGCAAGACTGGATTCTAACTGAGAAAGCTGCGCTTCAACCTGCGCAACAGCCTGAGCCTTAGCTTGTGGATTTTCCTCCCCCTGAGATTTGTAGGACTGGTAGAGAGAGTAGGCTAGATTCTGACTGGCCAAGGAAGCACCTGTTTCAATAGCTGACTTAGCTGTCTGGTAATCGCGAATTTTAGCCTCTGTTTGGCTGATGAGATTGCCGATTTCAGCTTGGGTTTGACTAGCTGCTGCATTCTGGGACGCGATAGTCTCATTTTGTTGCGATGTACTAGCCCTAAGACTGCCTGCTTGACTGATGTAGTCGCGAAAGGTGGCCTGGTAGCCAAACTTATCCTCCTCTGGAAAGTAGTCCGTCCCTTCTTGCAGGCTTTTTTGCAAATACTCCAATTGCTTTTTTTGATCCTTGAGCATGTCCAACTGACTAGCATAGGCCTCCGCTTGGACACCCTCTGCCCCTTCCTGATATTGAAGCAGAAGATCCCCTTTCTTAACCAGCTTATTTTCTTCCAAATGATTGACAAGAATGCGATTGTTGCTAGTTGATTGAATATTTGCCAGAACACGACTAGGCTCAACAGTAGCCCGAGTTGACAAACTCATCTCCTTCTCTGCAAATATTGCAAAGCCAAGCAAAAACACGAGCAGAAGCGACATGGGGACAATCACCCGACTGGAAAAATTATGGTAACGACGATTATAAAACTCCGCACTTTCTAAAAATTCTGGTTTCATCCTCTCCTCTTTCTAGCTATTCACCAAATGGGCGTAGAAGCCACCCTGTGCAAGCAAATCAGCATGCTTTCCTTCTTCAACAATCTTGCCCTGATCCAAGACAACAACCTTCTCTGTCCGCTCAGCAATGGTCAAGCGGTGAGCAATGAAAATCAAGGTTTTATCTAAAGCCATGAGATTATCTACGATCCGCTTCTCTGTCAAAATATCTAAACTGCTGGTCGCCTCATCCAAAATCAAGACCGGCGCATCTGTCAAGAGAGCACGCGCCAGAGCGATTCTCTGCCGTTGACCACCTGAAATTCCTGCCCCATCCGAAGTCAATTCTGTCTGGTAATTCAGTGGCATCCGCTCAATGTCCTCCCGAATCTCTGCCAATTCGACCGCCCGTAAGATATCCTCCTGAGTCGTCCCCTCCTTGGCTCCCAAAAGAAGATTGTCCAAAATCGTTCCGTTAAAGACATAGGGCTGTTGAGGCAGATAGTTAATGTACTGGCGCAAAGCCTTTTTATCAATCTGATTGAGATTGACACCACCCAGACTAATCTCTCCCTGACTAGGGTCGTAAAAATTAACCATCATCTTGGCCAAAGTCGTCTTACCTGATCCTGAAATCCCCACAAAAGCTACCTTAGAGCCTTGGGGAATAGTCAAATTGATATCTGACAAGACGTCTCGACCATAGCCATACTTGTAGTGAACATTCTTGAAGGACATTTCTCCCTTCATCAAGCTCAAATCCTCAACCGTTTTCTTCTCCTCAAACTCCGAAGCTACTAGATAAACCTCATTTAAACGATTATTAGCAACCTGCGCTGTCTGAAGCTTGGTTTGCAGGTTAATGATATTTTCCAAAGGATTGGTAAAATAAACAAGCAAAGTATTATAGGTAATCAACTGCCCCAAACTCATCTTGCCATCCATGACCAGAACAGCCCCCATCCAGAGAATGCCGACATTGAGCAAGAGATGGGCAACTTTTTTCAGAGCCTTTTGCTGACTCTCTGCCCGACTATAGGTAAAGGATTTTTTCAGATAATCCACAAATTCCTTGTCAATCTTTTGGTAACGCTGACTTTCACTGGTCAAAGACTTGATAGTCTCAATACCGTTGATGTCCTCGATGATAGAAGAAGACAGAACCGCATTGGCTTCCATGGTATCCCGATTCATCTTTTCAAACGGCTTCATAAAGGCAAAGATAATCACTGTATAGATAGGAAGCGCCAATAAGGTCATGAAAAAGAGATTGGTATTTTGTGAAAATAAAACAAGAGAAATAATGACAACCGTTGATACGTCTAGAAAAATCGAAAGAATAGTCGAAGCCAGCGCATCAATGATACTGTTAGCATCCGTAAAACGAGACACAATTTCCCCTGTACGACGTGTCGCAAAAAAGGACATAGGCAGGTGAAAAACATGCTTGATGTAGGACAAAATCACATCAATTGACAAGCGTTGCCCCAAAACAAGCAAGAGATACTCCTGAGCATAAGACAAGATCTGCTGGAGAATATAAACAATGACCAGCCCAATAGAAATAATCCCCAGCGTCGAACGCATCTGATCTGGAACATAGGTATCAATGATAGACTGCAGATAATAAGAACCCACAATGTTAATCAAGGTTACCAAGAGTGTTGCCAAAACGATATTGGCAATCAAGCCACGCTGCTTCACTAATATAGGGATAAAAGAGAGAAGGCCATTCTTTTGATCCTTATGAGGCTTATAGTCTGGACTCGGTGCCATAAAAAGAGTCACTCCTGTCCATTCTTTCGCAAAACGCTCACGTGGCAGTTTGGTCAATTTCACCCCAGGATCTGGATCGGCAATATGAATGCTATCCTTATCCTGCCCAGTCACCACATAGTAGTGGAGCAATTTTCCTTCCTTAAGCACATGGGCAACAAAAGGAAAAGTCAAATCTGGCAAGTCAAAGAGCGTCATATCCGCCTTAATTGCTCGCGTCTCAAAACCAATCTCCTCTGCCACCTTGACCAAGCCCAAGGCCGTCGTCCCATCCATGGTCGTCTTTGCCAATTCTCGCAAGTGAGCCAAAGAATAATAGCTACCATAGTAGCCAAAAACCATGGCTAATGAAGCTACACCGCAGTCCATCTGATCCACCTGCGGACGATAGTGACGTTTCCCAAATTTCATATTCATCTCCTTTTCCCTAATACTCAATGAAAATCAAAGAGCAAACTAGGAAACTAGCCGCAGGCTGCTCAAAACACTGTTTTGAGGTTGTAGATAGGACTGACGAAGTCAGTCACATATATACGGCAAGGCGACGTTGACGTGGTTTGAATTTGATTTTCGAAGAGTATAAACTCATCTGATAACAACTATCTTACCCCAATCACCAAACAAAAACTGGACTTCCTTCCCAAATGCACCTATCTCCCTCCCAACTGCACTTTTAAGATAAAAAAATAGGTAGAACAAACATTCTACCTAAAATATATATTTATTTCTTTTTCTTCCTAATTCTTTTGTCAATCATATATACAACGATAATCGAAAACAGCGGTGGTACAATATAACTCTTTTCACTCATTGTCAGCTGAAATCCCAGGGTTGCTAGTATCTTAAAGATGAAAATATTCATCAAAAATAGAAAAACAAATACTAAAAAATATCCTACAACCTTCTTCATTTCTTTTCTTCAACTTTCCTAATTTCTATAACTATTTTATCAAAAATATATGTAAAACTCCAAATAAATACCTCAATTGCACTTTTTAACAAAAATAGGTAGAACAAACGTCCTACCTACTAAAAATATGGTATGAAAGGAAATTGATTTTTTTCTGACACCCTAGTCAAGCTTGGGACAAATAAATCATTGATAGTAACCTTTACTACATCCTATTTAAAGTTAATTCAATTTCTAATGTCCCCGCTATTTCTAAGCCACCTCTGGTATGATCTATTCATATTCAGAATAGATAACACCGTTCTAAATTACGATTTTTTTAAACTCCGATGTGATGCATTCTTAGATTCTACCCTAACCATTTTCAGCGCAGACTAACAAGTCATTCTTAGCTGCTCACTCTACTTGCTTTTTATTGACCTTATAGCCTAGATAAAAGAGCCCAAATAAAACGGGGTAAATTTCTGGATAAAATAGGGTATTGATTGGACTTTTCAACATCAAATACGTTGCGATGTAGATAATGAGTGATACGGTAAAATAACCCTCAGCAAAACCTAATAAAAATGTTTTCATAGAAGACTCCTTTTTACTAAAAAACGATCTACCTTCTTTTTATCCACCTCGTGCTGCCGACTGATAACCATTATACGCACCCCAAGCTAACAGTCCGATAGCCAAAATACCACCACCAACCACAAGTAATACTCCTCCACCATCAACTTCTTGCAATTCAATATCACTTAACGTAGTATAATTTTGTTCAATAGTTTGTAAATTTGACATATATATCCTCCATTTTAATTATAAAAATTAGTTTTCTTTTAATATACCGATAATAATCATCAATACACTCATAACAAATGCAGACAACAGGCCTTTAGTAGTACTGTTGAAAAAAGGTCTATCAAAAACGTAATAATTATATGCAGACAATCCTAAACCAATGCCAGTCACTACAATTGTAATAACGAGTAGTATAATCCAAAATGCTTTCTTGCTCATATTTATCAAAAACTATGGATGAGTAATATAGTAGAATGTTTTACCAGCAGCTTCACCAACTTGGTAAATTCCCCAGCCAATCGCGATACCCACGGAAACTACCTCCCAAGAAACTCCCCCATCTACATTCATCAACTCTTCTTCTGTAAGAGTTACAAAGTTTTGTTCCATTTTGTCAAAATTTGTCATCTTTTTTCTCCTTTATTTCTATTTTTTAGTTTACGACTTCTTGCTCTTAAACCATTTTAAAAACCAGAATAGATTAATTACTGAATTCCTTTTCCTTCCTTTTCTTCTCACTTATCTATTTGAGAAGTGATTTAAAATGAACAGGTAAATTTCATTTATTTTAAATACCATTTGATAAACCATGGCAATAAGATTGGTAAATACATCGCGTAATCTCCTTCCTTTTCTTCTCACTTATTTATTCGAAAAATAATTCGAAAATGTACAATTAATTAAATTTTATTTGAAAAATAGTTTAATGAACCACGGATAAAAACCAGTCACATACATAAACACTCCTCCTTTTTCTTCCTTATCTATCTATTCGTAATTCCCACTAAAAGTTCTAAATTTTCTATTTTTCCTGACAATAAAAAAGCAACACGACTCGCATGTTGCTTCTTGCTATTCTTTACTTTTGACGACTTCTACCACATCTCCTACACTTTGCAGTTGGTCAATTTCCTCATCACTGATTTCGATATTAAATTCATCTTCCAGTGTCAAGATAAACTCCATCAAGTCAACTGAGTCAGCATCCAAGTCGTCTTTCAGACTCAAGGATTCTGTCACGACAAAATCCTCTCCCTGTCGCTCTTGGATAATAGTCACAATACGGTCAAAAATTTCTTTTTCTGTCATCTCTTTTATTCTCCTGAAAATTCACGCGCAGTCTGGGCAACTACGTCTGTTTCTAGCATGGTACGAATCTGGCGGATTGTACTATAAACAGCCTTGGCATCGCTTGAGCCATGAGTCTTGACAACCGGTGCCTTGACACCAAACAAGACTGCTCCACCAACATCTGAGTAGTTGAGCTGTTTTTTCAAACCTCTGAGGCTATCCTTGAGAAGGAGGGCGCCTAGTTTCGCTCGGAGACCACCACCTGTAATAGCGGTCTTGAGCAAGTCCATGATTCCCATGGCTGTTCCTTCAATGGATTTGAGCACAGCGTTTCCCGTGAAACCATCTGCCACAACAACATCCGCAACGCCATTCATCAAATCACGCGCTTCCACGTTTCCGATAAAGTTCAAACTTTCATCAGCCGCTAATAATTCGTAGGTTTCCTTGCGAAGTGGGTCGCCCTTACTACTCTCTGTTCCATTGTTGAGCAAACCAACACGTGGTTGCGCAATGCCACGGACATTTTTTGCATAGAAGGAACCGAGGACAGCGTATTGATGGAGGTGCTGGGCTGTATTTTCCGCATTGGCACCG
This sequence comes from Streptococcus mitis, assembly GCF_003942865.1. Lineage (GTDB taxonomy): Bacteria > Bacillota > Bacilli > Lactobacillales > Streptococcaceae > Streptococcus > Streptococcus mitis_BI. The sequence goes on from NZ_RJNZ01000018.1 coordinate 24,228, forward strand.
AGGTCCAGCATGTCAAAACCTTTCCCATCAATAGTCGGCAAGGTCGACATAAGCCCAGGACGATCAATATTCTTGATACGACCCACGATAAAGAATCCAGCAGCCAACAAAGCACCTGTATTCCCAGCTGAGAGAACAGCGTCTGCCTCACCCTCTTTGACAGCCTTGGCCGCCAAGACCATACTGGCATTTTTCTTCTTCCGAATAGCTCTCGTAGGTTCATCGTCCGAATCAATCTTCTCATCCGTATGGATAATGCTGACGCGCTCTGTCGCTGTCAGATATTGCTTGATTTTGCTTTCATCTCCATAGAGTTGAACCTCAATATCTGAAAAGTCAGCAAGGGCTTGATTGACACCCTCAACGATGGCCTGAGGTGCGTAATCTCCCCCCATGGCATCTACTGCGATTTTTTTCATTTCTTTTCCTCTTTTAGTAATTGTCCCCAGTCTGCTAGGGAATCAATAAATTTCTTTGATTTTAGGTGAATCCCAACGTACTCTTCGTAGAGTTGATCCATAAATTGGCGTAGCTCTTGCTTGATTTCAGGCTTGAGCGAAATGGTCTCCAAAGTCTCAAAATCAATAGCTTGAAATTGATTGAGCAGATAAGGGATATTGGGATTAAGATGGCAACGTCTCTCATCCTCATGATAATGCTCTGGGCAGAGGCAGGCTCCATATTTGAAAGAAAAGTCAAAAGCCTGACCAACCCGATGGCAAAAAACACACTCATTAAAATTGAGACTAATTCCAAATCGAGTCAAGATTTGAATTTCAAAAATATTGGTCAAAACCTGATAATCCAAGCCCGCTTCCATCAACTCCAAGGTCTTTTGCAAAAAAGCAAACAAGGGAGCATCCTGCTGATTGTCCTGCAAACTAGCATCTGCAAGAGCTGCCACATAGGTCGCATAAGCCATGACAAAGAGGTCACTATTAATCTTGGGAAAGGTCATCACCTCATGATAGTCCTCAATGTAGCTAAGCCCGTCATCATTTATTCGTAAGAGAAATCGTGCCAGCACCAAGGGCTGAATAACAGGAGCCAACTTAGACTGACCAGCGTGTTTGACAAAAAACATGCGTTTGCCAGCCTGCTCAGTAAAAATCTTGACGAGCTTATCATCCTCACGAAAATTGCGATTGTAGAGCACCAAGCCTTGACTCGTGATAGACTGAATCATGATTCTCTCATGTACTCCTCAAGTCGTTTCATGGCTTCTTTGATAGTCTCCATGCTGGCTGCATAAGATAGGCGAACATAACCTTCACCATAACGCCCAAAGGCTGCTCCAGGGATAAAGGCAACAGCCTTCTTCTGAGCAAAATCCTTCAGAAAAGCAAAGGAATCTTGATTGTAGCCAGCTGGAATCTTAGCAAAGATATAGAAGGCACCGTCTGGTTTGATAATCTCAAAACCAAGAGCAGTCATTTTCTCGATAATATAATCCCGACGCTGGATGTATTCCTTCTTCATCGGTTCCGCATCGTTTTTACCAGCCGTCAAGGCCTCCACCGCAGCATGTTGAGCCATAGTATTTGCGGCAGTAACCAAGTACTGGTGACTCTTAATCAACTGAGCTGTAAAGGCTGCAGGAGCAAAAATCAGACCCAAACGCCAACCTGTCATGGCATGCGATTTAGATAGACCATTGATAATAATAGCCTGATCTCTCAACATGGTTCCCAGAGACACATGGGCTTCCCCTGTGTAGGTCAATTCTGAGTAAACCTCATCACAGACAACAAAAATCTCATACTTGCGTAAAACAGCTGCCAAGGCCTCCAATTGTTCCCGACTGTAGGTAATTCCTGTCGGATTGGCTGGATAGTTGAGAATAACCGCCTTGAGCTTGTCACCCTGCTCCAAAATGGCCTTCTCCAACATTTCAGGAGTCAAGACAAAACCATTTTCAGTTGTGTCAATCTCGACAATCTCTGCCCCAACTAGATTGACAATCGGTTCATAACCTGGATAGGCAGGAGCTGGCAAAAGTACCTTGTCTCCCTCTTCCAAAATAGCCGTCAAAGTAGCAGATAAAGCCTCTGTCGCCCCAATTGTAACCAAGATTTCATTTTCAGGAGCATAGTCCAGTTGGTACTTTTCCTTAACAAAGTCACTGGCCGCCTGACGTAGAGTCAGCAGACCACTCATCCCTGTATAGTAGGATTGGTTCTGATCAATCGCTCGCTTGGCCGCCTCCTTGATATGATCTGGCGTTGTAAAATCAGGCTCCCCCAAGGTCAAACGCAAGACCCCAGGAATCTCCGAAATAGCCTGGTCAAACTGACGAATCAACGAAACTTGAATCTTATCTAACTGTTTATTAAAGCGCTTAGTTAAGTCCATAGATACCTCCTACTTTCAAAACGTATCTCTATTATACTACAAAAGCCCCCCGACCGCAAAAATACATGATAGAATAGCTTTCCACTTTCTATTTTACTTTTCCTGTTTTTATGTCTATAATGGTAATAGATTTTATTTGGAGGTTTTTATGTCATTTCTATCAAAAAATGGAGCAGGTATCTTGGCCTGCTTTCTCATTTCTATCGTATCTTGGTACTTAGGAGGATTCTTCCCTGTTATTGGCGCGCCCGTTTTTGCCATTTTCATAGGCATGCTCCTACATCCCTTTCTCTCGTCCTATAAACAACTGGATGCTGGGTTGACCTTTAGTTCTAAAAAATTGCTCCAATATGCCGTTGTCTTGCTTGGTTTTGGTCTCAATATCTCGCAGGTCTTCGCAGTTGGCCAATCTTCGCTCCCTGTCATCCTGTCCACTATCTCAATAGCTCTGATTATTGCCTACTTCTTCCAGCGCTTCTTTGCACTGGATACAAAACTGGCTACCTTGGTTGGAGTAGGTTCTTCCATCTGTGGGGGTTCTGCCATTGCGGCGACAGCGCCTGTTATTTATGCTAAGGAAAAGGAAGTAGCCCAAGCCATTTCCGTTATCTTTTTCTTCAATGTCTTGGCTGCGCTCATCTTTCCAACCCTCGGCACCTGGCTTCATCTATCCAATGAAGGCTTCGCCCTCTTTGCAGGGACTGCGGTCAACGACACTTCCTCTGTAACGGCTGCCGCCAGCGCTTGGGACAGTCTTTACCAAAGCAATACCCTCGAGTCTGCAACCATTGTTAAACTCACACGTACTTTGGCCATTATCCCTATCACGCTCTTTCTATCCTACTGGCAAAGTCGCCAACAAGAAAACAAGCAAAGCCTACAACTGAAAAAAGTCTTCCCACTTTTTATCCTTTACTTTATCCTTGCCTCTCTCCTCACTACACTACTCACCTCTCTAGGTGTGTCCAGTAGTTTCTTTACCCCTCTCAAACAACTCTCTAAATTCCTTATTGTCATGGCCATGAGTGCTATCGGTCTCAAAACCAATCTGGTAGCCATGATTAAATCCAGCGGAAAATCCATTGTCCTCGGAGCCATCTGTTGGATTGCCATCATCCTCACTAGTCTTGGTATGCAGACCCTTATCGGCATTTTCTAACACAAAAGGTAGCCCATCAGCTACCTTTTTCTTATGTTTCCTCAATTAAGCGTGTATGTTCTCTCTTGATGCAGCGATTCATCACGATGTCATCACATCCACCAGCACGTAAAATCTCTTCTGCTTCTAGACTTTCAAGCCCGAGTTGCGCCCAAAAAATCTTAGCATCAGCCTTGAGAAAATCACGCGCCACATCTGGCAAAAACTCACTGCGACGGTAAACATTGACAATATCTACAGGAAAAGGAATCTCTGCTAGGCTAGCATAAACCTTTTCACCCAAGATTTCGCCACCTGCCGCCTTAGGATTAACTGGGATGATTTTATAACCCCGAGCCTGCATTTCCTTGGTCACTCGATTGCTGGTTGTTTCCTCACGGTCTGACAAGCCCACCACAGCAAGGGTTTTACTCGTTGCGAGATACTGACGAATCACGCCATCACTTGGATTGATAAATTCTTGACTCATAGAAATCCTCCTTTTTCATCAGTATAGCACATTTTGAAAAGGCTTGCATATTTTGGCTATAAAAAAGCTCCTAGCAGTTCACTTCTGCTAGGAGTATGTTTTATTCTAAGTGAAAACTTAAATCTTTTTCTCAATACTGAAAAGTGGAGAAAGCGGGCGTTTTTCATGGATACGTATGATAGCATCACCTAGGAGATGAGCAATTGAAATCTGCTCAATCTTATCAATTAAACGCTCTTCTGGCAGATAGATGGTATCCAAAACAACCAATTTCTTAATAGCTGATTTTTGGATATTGTCCATAGCTGGACCAGATAGAACTGGGTGCGTACAGCTTGCATAGACTTCAACAGCACCAGCTTCCGCAAGGGCATCTGCCGCATGACAAATCGTTCCAGCTGTATCAATCATATCATCAATCAAGATACAAGTCTTGCCTTCAACCTTACCGATGATGTTCATGACTTCACTAGTATTCATCTTATCAACGCTACGACGTTTATCAATAATAGCGATAGATGTTTTCAAAAATTCTGCCAACTTACGGGCACGAGTCACCCCTCCATGGTCTGGGCTGACAACTACATAGTCCGAACCAACCATACCACGACGATCAAAATAATCTGCAATCAGAGGAGCTCCCATCAAGTGATCCACAGGAATATCAAAGAATCCTTGAATCTGCGCAGCATGCAAGTCGATGGTCAATAAACGATCCACTCCAGCTACTTCAAGCATATTTGCAACAAGTTTTGAAGTGATTGGCTCACGCGCTCTTGCCTTTCTATCCTGACGTGCATAACCATAGTAAGGCATGACAACATTGACAGATTCTGCACTCGCACGCTTCAAAGCATCTACCATTATCAAAATTTCAAGCAGATTGTCATTTACAGGCGAACTAGTTGATTGTAGGATAAAGACGTGTTTCCCACGGATTGATTCTTCAATGTTGACCTGAATCTCTCCATCTGAAAATTGGCGAACACTTGATTTCCCCAACTCTATCCCAATCTCCTGCGCTACACGTTTTGCCAATTCTTGATTAGAAGAAAGGGCAAACAGCTTTAAATCAGAAAAAGACATGATTTCCTCCGGTATATATGTATCGCTTGTGCTTTTCACAAGATTTTTCCATCTACCATTGTAGCGCTTTTTGCACTATTTTTCAATCAAAAATAAAAGAAGGGCACCATATTTGTACCCTTGCATCATTCTTTAGAAAAATATTCTAGTTCATCAACTCATTGTGCTTCTCAACAAAGCGATAAGCCTGATAAAAACCATAAAGAGTAATAGCAGTAACCACTGGAATCGCTAATGGCAACTCTGTCTCCAATTCAACAAAAGGAGAATTAAACAAGAAGTGAGTTCCCAAGGCTAAACCTAGGAAAATAAGCCCCTGTTTCTTGCCAACCTTCTGTCCTTTATAGGCTCTGTAAAGCAAGTAAACACCCACTACAGCCAGACCTGAAAAAGTCCAGTGAGAGGCAATTCCTGAGATGATACGCTCTAAAATCCTCGAAATAGTAAAGTCAAAGCCCTCTGGCAAATCCGTACGAATGTAACCAATATCCTCAATCATTTGGAATCCCAAACCAGAAGCAATTCCTAGTAAAAACAAAGATTTTAATTTTCGAACAGGAATCAAAGCCAAAACAAAGGCAAGTGGCAATAATTTCAAGGGTTCTTCTACCAAAGGAGCCACAATCGCACTTTCAAAGGCATTTAAAAATGCACTATCTGGGAAAAGAACACCCAGCAAATCATGGATATAGGTATTCGCAAAGCTAGACAACCAGCCTGCAAGGAACATCCCACCCAATAAAGACAGAATCAAGGCCTTCTTTGGTAATTCCCATTTTTTCCCAATACGGAAAAGGAAATAAAGAGCTGGAATCATGTAAAAGAGAGCTAGAAAGATAGAAACTCCCATTAGGCCATATTCCGAAGCTGACATCGAACCATCCGTATAGTAGATGGTTTCATACTGCAAACCAATACATAGCAATAAAATAAAAATAAATAAAATACTGTTTTTCTTCATACACTTTCTTTCTAAATAAAGTATTTACAATTCTACGACTGTCATACTTCCTGTATCCACATCGTAAATAGCACCAGAGATAATGACATCATCTGGTATTAGGGGAGACTCGATAAGGAGTTGCATATCCTCGCGTACACTCTCCTCTATATCTTGGAAGGGCAAGAAGTCCTGGTCTGACACATCGACACCTAGTTCCTCTTTCAGATACTCCTGAAAAGGTCCATTTTCAAAGGTCTGAGCACCACAGTCTGTATGGTGCAACACCACGATCTCTCTTGTCCCCATCTGTTGCTGGGAAATAACTAGCGAACGAATCATGTCCTCAGTCACTCGACCACCTGCATTCCGCAAGATATGAGCATCCCCAAGTGCCAAGCCCAGAGCTTGAGCAACGTGCAAACGTGAATCCATACAGGTCACAATAGCTACTCTGGTTTTGGGTTTAAGTGGTAAATTTAACTGCCCATGTAGGGCAACATAAGCCTGATTGGCTTGCATAAACTGTTCAAAATACGACACGATTCCCTCCTCGAAAATTTGATAGTCAAATATTTCTCCTATCTTATCATTTTTAAGAGAATTTGTCACAGATTAAGCAAAAACCTTTTTCAAAACTTCCTGAATCGTTGTCACCCCAATAACCTGAATTTCCTTAGGTGGAGTGATTCCTGTCAAGGAATTTTTGGGTACATAAATCTTAGTAAAGCCCAGTTTAGCAGCTTCATTAATACGCTGCTCGATACGATTCACGCGCCGAATCTCTCCTGTCAAACCAAGTTCTCCTACAAAACATTCCTGAGGATTGGTTGGCTTATCTTTGTAACTAGAAGCAATGGCAACAGCAACGGCTAAGTCAATCGCAGGTTCATCCAATTTGACACCACCAGCAGATTTGAGATAGGCATCCTGATTTTGCAAGAGAAGCCCTGCACGCTTTTCTAAAACAGCCATAATCAGACTCGCACGATTAAAATCAAGTCCTGTCGTCGTACGCTTGGCATTTCCAAACATGGTCGGCGTTACCAAAGCCTGAACCTCCGCTAAAATTGGACGCGTCCCTTCCATGGTTACAACGATGGAGGAACCAGTCGCCCCATCCAAACGCTCTTCTAGGAAAACTTGACTCGGATTGAGAACCTCAACCAAGCCACCTGACTGCATCTCAAAAATCCCAATCTCATTAGTGGAACCAAAACGATTTTTGACCGCCCTCAAAATACGGAAGGTATGATGACGCTCCCCTTCAAAGTAAAGCACCGTATCCACCATATGCTCTAGCATACGAGGCCCAGCCAAGGTTCCCTCCTTGGTCACATGCCCTACGATAAAGATGGCAATGTTATTGGTTTTGGCCAGCTGCATAAGTTCAGCTGTCACCTCACGCACCTGAGAAACAGATCCCTGCACCCCTGAAATCTCAGGAGACATAATAGTTTGAATGGAGTCAATAATGAGGAAGTCTGGTTGGATGCGCTCCACCTCAGCTCGAACACTCTGCATATTGGTCTCTGCATAGAGATAAAACTCGCTATCAATATCACCCAAACGCTCTGCACGTAGTTTAATCTGCTGGGCAGACTCCTCCCCACTGACGTAGAGAACCGTTCCCACTTGGGACAACTGGGTTGAGACTTGTAGGAGAAGAGTCGATTTCCCGATTCCAGGATCCCCACCGATTAGGACGAGACTTCCTGGTACCACTCCGCCTCCAAGTACACGGTTGAATTCCTCCATCTCCGTCTTTGTTCGATTGACATTGATAGAAGTCACCTCAGCCAGTTTCATGGGCTTGGTTTTCTCACCTGTCAAGGACACACGCGCATTCTTGACCTCGGCAACCTCAACCTCTTCTACAAAAGAAGACCAAGACCCACAGTTGGGACAACGTCCCAGATATTTAGGGGAATTATACCCACAATTTTGACATACAAATGTCGCTTTTTTCTTTGCGATGATAAACCTCTTTCTATATCTCTATCTCACACTCAATTACTTGGCAAAAATCAATCTTCCCATTTGGCACAAACTGGCGCATGAGCATGTTGTGAGTTACCACTATCACAGTCTGATAATCTCGATACTTAGCCATGCATTCTAGAAAACGAGACTTCATCTCCGCAGCTGTTTCATATTGAATAGGACTATTAGGAAGTAATTCCCCCTTATTTTCTAGAAACATAGTACGAGCTTTTTCAAAATTATCTGTGCCACTTTCATAGACCTGCCATTCATGCAATAATGGCTCCACTCTCAAAGGAAATCCAGTAACACAAGCAACATAAGAAGCCGTTTCTAAAGCTCTTGTGACTGCAGAAGATATGATTATTTCAGCTGAAGAGAGTAAAGGATTAGTGCTCAGTTCCTGAGCTTGCTGCCGTCCCTTCTCAGACAAGGGTGCCAAATCTATCCCAAATCCCGTATAAGAACGCTCCTCTAACTCACGATAATCTGGCTCCCCGTGACGTACAAAAATTATCTTCATCCTAGTGCCCAGTCGATCCAAATCCACCAGTTCGAACGCCATCAGCCACATCTCCATCTGCGATTAAGAAAGGCGCAAAGACAGCCTGGACAACACGTTCCCCAACTTCAAGAACAACCTCTTGGTCTGTGATATTCTTCATCTGCGCAAAAATATGCCCTTCATTCCCAGGATTTCCATAATAATCCCCATCAATAACACCAACTGAATTAATTAAAACCAACCCCTTCTTACGAGGGTTTGAAGAACGATCATAGAGGTAGAGAACCTCAGTCGGCTGCATATAAGCCTTAACTCCTGTCGGAACCAAGACAATCTCTCCTGGCGCAATAACCGTACGCACAGCAACCTTTAAGTCGTAACCAGCCGCATGCGCCGTCTCACGCTTGGGCAATAAATTTTCATCTGTAAAACTAGAAACCAATTCAAAACCACGAATTTTCATCATCTTCTCTTTTCTATTATCATTTATTCTAGATTATTCTATCTTATTTATTCGGAAAAAGCACGAAAAAAAGAGCACACAATTCAAATCGCTTAGGGCTGCTGGATTCCTCCCCTGACCCGCTTCACGCAGAACTGTTGCTCCACCATTTATTATATCACATTCCTATTCATTTTAAAAGCAAAATTATTTTTTCCGTCTATTTCTAAAAAAATCCTGCATAATAGCTGCGCATTCATCTTCCAAAATTCCCGTTTCAACCTCCACACGATGATTGAGACGCTCATCTGTCAAGATATCGTACAAACTCCCAGCAGCGCCAAATTTCTGGTTTTTAGCCCCATAGACCACGTTTGGAATACGGGCGAGTCCAATCGCCCCACTACACATGACACAAGGCTCAATGGTCACAAAAAGCGTGCAATCAAGCAAGCGCCAGCTCTCCTCACTCAGATTCGCATTCTCTATGGCCATAATTTCCGCATGCATAACCGCTCGCTGCAGTTCCTCACGCGCATTATGCCCGCGACCAATGATTTCTCCGTCCTTGACAATCACACAACCAATTGGAATTTCATCGTGTTCAAGAGCAATCTCAGCCTCTCTCAAAGCCTCCCTCATAAAGACTTCTTTTTCTTCAACTGTATAATTCATCAATTTCCCTTTTACTACTTATCGATTTTATTATTATATCATGATTTCCAAGACAAAAAAAGCCACCAAATGCGGTGACTTTATAGGGAGATTATTATGAAAAAGAAAAGTTTAGGATATTTGTTACAACAAGTTAGGAGGTCTTCTTGTAACTGTCTATAGTATACCCTACCTATCTTAAACAAATCTTAAAAATTTCTTAGGACCAAACACTTTCTAAAATATTTGTTTGTTCACGACCAGGACCTACTGAGAAAGTAGAAATACGAACGCCAACCAACTCACTCACACGACGAACATAGTTACGCGCATTCTCAGGAAGATCTTCCAAATTACGAACTCCGGTAATATCTTCTGACCAACCTGGCAACTCTTCATAGATAGGCTTGCAACGTTTCAATTGCTCAAGACTAGCTGGATAGTAGTCAATACGTTGACCATCAAGATCATAGGCCACACAGATTTTCACTGTATCTAAACCACTCAAAACATCGATAGAGTTCAATGAAAGATTAGTAATACCAGAAACACGACGACTATGACGCATCACAACTGAATCAAACCATCCCACACGACGTGGACGACCAGTTGTTGTACCATATTCATGACCGACTTCACGGATACGTTCTCCCACTTCATCAAACAACTCAGTTGGGAAAGGACCGTCTCCTACACGACTCGTATAGGCTTTACATACACCTACAACCTTGTCAATCTTACTTGGACCAACACCAGAACCAATGGTCACACCACCAGCCACAGGGTTTGATGACGTAACAAATGGATAGGTACCTTGGTCAATATCGAGCATAACACCTTGTGCACCTTCAAAAAGCACACGTTTACCGTTATCAAGTGCATCATTCAAAATGACAGATGTATCGGTTACATATTTCTTGATTTGTTGACCATATTCGTAATATTCTTCAAAAATATCATCGAAAGCAATCGCTTTACTGTCATACAATTTTTCAAAAAGACGATTCTTTTCAGCAAGGTTACATTCTAAACGCTCACGGAAAATATCTTTATCCAAAAGATCGGCGATACGAATCCCAACACGAGCAGCCTTGTCCATATAAGCTGGACCAATTCCCTTGATTGTAGTACCAATCTTATTGTCGCCCTTAGCTTCTTCTTGCAAACGATCCAACTCAATATGATAAGGCAAAATAACATGCGCTCGATCAGAAATACGCAAGTTATCAGTTGTCACCCCCTCCTCATGAAGATAGCTCAACTCTTTTACAAGAGATTTAGGATTTACAACCATACCATTCCCAATAACAGAGATTTTTTCAGGGAAGAAAATTCCAGATGGAATCAAGTGCAACTTAAATTTCTTACCATCAATCACAATCGTGTGACCTGCATTATCACCACCTTGGTAACGTGCAATCACTTCTGCATTCGCTGAAAGGAAGTCTGTAATCTTCCCTTTACCTTCATCACCCCATTGGGTACCTACAACAACAACTGAAGTCATAACCTTGTCTGAGCCCTCAGGCTCTTCCTTTCTCACATACATGGCAGGACTCTCACCTGCAATTATATCTTACAATTTATTATAAGAAAAAATCGCCTTTTTATCAAGAAGAAACAATAGAAAGATTTGCTATTTCCAACTATTAAAAAATGATTTAGAAAAAATTCCGGCTATTTATCATTATTTCCCCACAAAAAGTTAAATTTGTTCGGAAATTAACTCATGCTATCTCAACAAGCAACAAAACCTTGTTTCATTATCAATTTTTCAAGATACAAACGATAAGCAACACGATAATGGTAAACAATAAAATCCCGATGACTCACAATACGATATCGGAAAAGATAATAAATCAAAAATTTAAAATGAACATGTTCCCAGTCAAAATGATCTCCGAAGAACGTACCATACTCTTCTTCAATATTTCTATAAAAATCCTCCATCTGCTCATAAATTTTTTGTAACATAAGCCTATACCCCTTTACTTTTTATAAGCTTATTCTAACAAAAAATTTTACACATTCACTATTAATTCCTGAATTGTTAAAATACCAACCCCAACAAAATAACAAAAAGGAAAACTTGACAGAATAGGAACAAATTTACTACCTAAATGTCAAACGATTAAAGACCTAAAAAGACCGACTTAAAACTTTTGATTAAATACTCTTAGAACTATAATATTTTTATACAGATATTATGGATCTGATTTCGTAGTATAAAAAATTTCGGTAACTTCCACTTTACTGACCAAAGTGGAAGTTAGTCTAATCTCTACAAGAAAAATGTATCTTACCAAATAACACAAAATAGATTATAAATTACATAACAAAAAAAGAGGTCTTAACCTCTTTTAATTAACTACTCCGCCAGTAGGACTCGAACCTACGACATCATGATTAACAGTCATGCGCTACTACCAACTGAGCTATGGCGGAATAAAGCTAAGCGACTTCCATATCTCACAGGGGGCAACCCCCAACTACTTCCGGCGTTCTAGGGCTTAACTTCTGTGTTCGGCATGGGTACAGGTGTATCTCCTAGGCTATCGTCACTTAACTCTGAGTAATACCTACTCAAAATTGAATATCTATTCAAATCAAGAAAACCATTCGCTTTCATATTCTCAGTTACTTTGGATAAGTCCTCGAGCTATTAGTATTAGTCCGCTACATGTGTCGCCACACTTCC
>NZ_RJNZ01000019.1:0-15623 GCF_003942865.1 Streptococcus mitis
CTACAAATATAAATTACATGAAGATTTAATTTAGCTCTGGAACAAGCAACGTAAAGCAAATTACGAACTTCACTAAAGCGTTTATCCAAGCAATCTGGATTCCCATAATTTTCAAAATAATATTTACAATAATCATTTTTTCTAGCAAAATTATCTTGTAATACAACAACTACATTATCAAATTCTAATCCCTTAGAACCATGCAAGGTATAGTAACTAATACTCTCTTGTTTCGTATCATCAAAAATATAATTATACCACTTGATAAATTGAGAAATATCTAGATTAAAAAATTCATCAATAACTGTCATTTCTCTTTCTGATTCCTCCGAATCTTGAGAATAGTAAAAATAATCATAAGCACGATTCTTTATATTCAACAAAATGTTCTCAGCAATATCATCTAATGAAAATATTTTTTTTAGAATATCATTGCCTGAGATTGGTTCCTGAATATTTGCAATTTCATCAATGCATCTATCAATTGATAATGTAGATAGGTTAGGCTCTCTCAAATTACCAATAAATTGCTTCATTACTGCAAATGTTAGTTTTGGTTTATTCGATGTTATAAACTGAATAATCTCCCTAACCGTTGAATTATCATCCCTTACCTTTTGAATGAAGTCTATGAAAGTTAAAATCTCTCTCAAAAACCATCCCATATGCTGTAAATTTTTCTGTAAAAATTCATTAGACACATTCTCAAAGTTAACACCACTAAATCGAGGGAACTTTTTCAATACTGATAATATTTCATCAAAACCTCTTGCTTTGGAAATATCATCATTTTTCATAAGAAGACAGGCCGTATTATTAATCAGGTGATTTTCCTGTAAAAAAGTATCTATATTAAAATCATCACCTGAGATATAAAAATTATAAGATCCATTATCAAAATCAGTATATATAGATTGCTGCCCAAAATTGTCGTTTCTAATTTTTTCAATCAACTCTACTATTTGCATAGAAGAACGCCGATTGAAGACTTTCTCAATACTCTTATACTCTTCTTTTTTTGGAAGAATCCCCACTCCCGAACCATAAATATTTTGCAAGGAGTCGCCAAAAAATCCTACTACTAACTTTTTCCTAGAATTTGAATATTCCCTGATACTATCAATAATAGCAACAACTTTTTCATCTGTATCTTGGTACTCATCGATTAAAATATATGGATACCTATCCGAAAATAATCTCTTTAATATATCTTNATTAGTAATTATATTTTTACAGTAAAGTAATAATGTGTCATGACTAATGACATAATTTTCAAGTTTATCACGGTTTTGAACTGGATTATAAATAATTTTTTTAGATTCTTTATCCTCAATATCCTTCAATGTTTTTGATAATCTACTCTTTTTATTAATGTCCTTAACCAGATTTTTAAAATTAGAAATATTACTGAGATAAGTCTCAAAGTAAGTATCATAATTTTTCATTGCATCTCTAAAATCTCTAGCAGAAATACCGTAATAACTATAAAAAGTTTTTATAAAATCATCCTTACAAACAACATTTTGAAACTCAGGCAGAACCACATTACTAGAAAGAGAATTTTCATTTATTTTACAATCAATAGCATGGAGTTCATCAATTATTTTATTCTTATGTTCTATAGTCAGTGACTCTTGCTGAATAGAAATAAATTCCCATAGAAATTCATGAATTGTAGAGACCAGTATAGCAGAATTTTTACCAATCCGACTAAGAATCTCATCTTTTGCGGCATTAGTGTAAGTGATACATAAGATTTTTTGATTTCGTAATTTTAAATTTTCTCCCTCCGTCTTCAAAATATGTTCAATTGACTTTTGTAATGCATAGGTTTTCCCTGCACCAGCACCGGCATCAAAACAAAAACTCTCAAAGTTATCTAAACATTTATTAATTTTTTGCTGAATATCTAACTCTAGTTGTTTATTTTCTGGACTAATCGTATATGTCATAGTTTACTCCTTAAAATAACTACAAAGTGAGTTCAAACCTGATTCAATATACTGAGGTTGTTTGAGGCTAAAGTCGTCATCAGTTTCAGATAAATATACAATCCCAGTAGAAAATCTTGATTTTCCATCAGATAATTTAACTTGATACATATAAGATTTATCGGCTATTTCTGATGTTTCATCAATATCACCAAAATACTTCATATTAGGATGGACATATTGTAGTGCTTTAATCAAGGATTTCTTGTATTTATTTTCATCTTCGTTTCCTGCATTTGTTAAAACAATTGCCTCCTCAAAACTAGTCGCGTAATATCCATTTATTTTACCTTGAGAATACATTGAAATATTTTCACAAATAATAACTAACTCATCTTTATCAGCAAGCATGTCAATTAACTTTGGATTAATTTTGTCATATTTTGCCTTTTTATCATTTAGTTCTTTTTTTATAAAATATTGTAGAGTACCATTTGTAGTCAAACACTCCGTTGAATTTGCATATTGAATATTTAAATCATTAATATTGTATGAAAGGATATCAATCTTTTCCCCGTCTTCATCTTTCTCTTTTCTTTTCAAATCCATATCTGTAAAAATAACAGTTTTGATTCCTAACAAATCTAATAAACTCACGAACTGATGAGCATAGGCGCCATCAATTCTATAAACTTTAATATGATGATTTTTTAATATTGGATGTTTATCAATTTCATATCTTAAATAGGTTTCTTCTGAAACACCTTCAACTAAAATGGCTGCATCAGCAAAGAAAATGTCTGACACCTCTAGCCTTAAATATTTCTTGATATATTCATAAGCTTTTTTGTCAATATCTACACCAGATACTATTGCGTCATCACTTATGTTTTTTATAATATTATTTACACCTGCTTGACCTAGATAACTAATATTATTTAGAGTGTTTCCTGATTGAATCTTACTGTTTAAAATATGGGTTGAGTGAGTTGTGATGATAATTTGAAAGGTATCTAGTTGTTGTTTTTTGCCTAGTAATGTCGCAATTGCTTTTGAAATATTTTTTATAAATAACTCTTGCATCTGTGGATGCATAAATGACTCTGGTTCTTCAATACAAAGAATATTTACTGAACCATTAATATCTTTCTCACTGTATAGCTCAATATAATCAACAATCTTTGCGATAATTACCATCAAATTTGTATACCCCATACCAAACTGGCTCTCAGGTATGTTGTTATTTCCCTCTTGGTACTCATAAATAATACTATTTGCAAAAATTTTCTCTAAAGTTACATCTGGATGTAAATTCATCTTTAGATTCTTAGTTGATTCAATACTAGACACGGCGCTTTGAAGAATATCCTTTATATTGGCATCAACCATCCCCTTTACTAGATAATTAATACCACCAACTAAACTATTAATCTCTTCAATATCATTATTTTTTATATAAGTTGAAACTATTTTGTTGTAAGCTTGCGAAAGTGTCTTGTCATTTTTAACCGTATTCGCTTCTATTGTATCCACCTTAAACAATGAAGATAGAGAAAACTCTTTAGCTGGCTCCTCTCTTCCTATAGGATAAAAATTTAATACAAAGTAATTACTGCTAAATAAAGCTAAAAATTGTCGATATTGAAGCTCTTTTTTATATAGTTCATCGTACTGTTGACTATCATTAAAATAGCTAGTCTTAATTTTAACCAGATCTTCTAAAAAAGCTACTTCATCCACAACTTCATACTTAACATCGATAGTCACTTCAGAGATCTCTTGATTTTCATGAGTTTCAACTGCCTCTATACCACTTAAAATTAATATATCTTCAAAACTTGAAATCAAATCATTGCCATCATCAATTCCTAATATCAACTGAAATTCTAGTTTAGGAAAATGAGATTTATCAATATTTTTTATCTCTTCTTCAGATTTATTGACAATATTTTCATGATACCAATCTGATAATATTTTTAAATTAAAATCGGTGTATTTGAAAATACTACGACTACCTGACTTGCTATTTTGTAGTGTATTTAATAATTTTACAATTGTACTTTTACCAGAATTATTTTTACCTACAATTAATGATGAACTTTTTGATATATACTCTTCTGTTATATTTAACTTTTGCATTTCATCTTCATCGCCTGACATTTCTGGCCATTTGCTATGAGCGAAGTTAATTACCTGAACCTCTTCGCCATATTTTCTATAATTTTTTATTGATAAACTTTTTAAATACATAAAAATTCTCTCCTATTTTGGGGTTCTCATACTTAACTCTCTCAACCGTTCCTGCCCTATCTTCAACATCTCTTTCTCTACCTGACTCCACTCCCCAAACAGTAAATCATGAAGAACGGTTGCTGCTGGAGTTGTATTTTCTTTTGAATCATATACACAACTTCTATCTCGTTGATAAATTTGAATTCTTTCAAAGATAGCTAGTTCTTCCAATTGCCGTGTATTATCAACTAGATGATTTACAATGAAATCATGATGTTCTTTTGGAGTTGCGCGTGCTTGATTTGGATTAATAGCGTACAGTTCTTCATAACGGATAAGAGTACTCAAATAGGACAGCTTTGGCTTTGTCGCAATCAAGGCTAATTGTACCTCATACCCCTTATTTTTTAATAGTTGTGCTGTTTTCTTTGGAACATCAATCGTTCGTAAAGTTCCCTCTATCAAAAGATTGTATCCCAAATAACTCAATTCTGTTACTAAAGACTCTACCATTTTGCCTGCAAAATCTTTGGTGTATTCTACACTATCTTTGCCATATTCTTGCTGCAGTTCTAAATAGTGTGGATGCTGAGAACGAAAACTATCACCATCTATGATAACAATATTTCCTTGAAATTCTTTCTGTTTAATACGATGAATTGTAGTCTTACCAGCACCACTTTGCCCTCCAAGCAAAATCGCTATAGGTTGCTTACTGGACTTTTTTCCTCTTGTCAGTGAGCGAAGATTCCGTGCTAGAGCATGTTTGAATTCACTATCAGTATAATCTTGGATTTCCATTAGGCTACCATCCGTTTTTCAGATATCTCTAACATACGTTCAATTCCATCCAAATAGCCACTATATCTCTCTATTTCATCAAAATTCTCTACTAAATAGATATTCGTATGAATCAAGTTAGATAGATCATCACTCATTAAAATCCAAGGATTAGATTCATCATCAATGCTAATTCCCTGACTATCTTGATAACGATAGAGTCGTGATAATAGATTAGCACCTCTTTCCTTCACAATTTCAATTTTTAAAGTCAATTCATAATCTTCAACAGGATTAAGCATTTTGTCTTCTCCTACAATATCTACATAAGATACATTAAACTTCTGACAAATGATGTCTATTAATTCGGTAGAGACTGAACTCGTTCCATTTTCATAACGACTCAGACTATTTCGTGAAATACCAACAATCCGTGCAAATTCGGGTTGTGTTAAGTCATGTATTTTACGTAAGGATTTTATGTTCTTTCCAATCATGGCAAACTCCTCCATTTTTATAATTCCATTATATCATAAAAAAGCAAAACGCACCAATTTTGGTGCGTTGTTTCTTATTTTTCTAGTCTAAACTTTACTTCTATAAAAGCCACCTAAAGAGTAATTCCTTTGCGGTGGCTTTTCAAAATACTATACATTAAAATACTCTTGTTTAATTTTTGTAAGCAGATTGTTAGCAACCGAAGTTACACCAACATGCATCAGTTCAGAATCAGAATAATCTAGATTACGAGCATAGCCTTCTGCAACAGTCTGAGCAATACGCTTATCCAATTTATAATTAGAGGCTTTTAATAGTGCTTGAAATAATTCTGAACTATATAGTTTAATATTATTTTCCAATGATACTACTGCCATTTTTGTAACTCCTCTCCTGTTTTTGATTGATAAACCTTCTCTATTTTTATTATATCACAATTATAGAAAAAAAGTTAGTTTTGTTCCCATTTTTGGATTAAAAACTAACTTTTTCATTTGTTTTTCTAAATTCTTTTGGATTTTCTGATTATAGCAAATTATCAATCAAGTCATCAACTTCATCTTTTTCAGCTTGAGGTGTAATCTCAGTAATCATAATTCCAGCCACAGCTCGCTCTACTAATCCTTCAACATCCATACGCGCTTCGTACTGCTCCGCATTCTTAATCTTAGGATTGGTCTTTGGACGATCTGGCGCAAAAATGGTACAACAGTCTTCAAAAGGTTGGATAGAAATGTCAAAGGTGTCAATTTCCTGAGCAATGTCAATGATTTCCAACTTATCCATTGTCACAACTGGACGGATGATGGGAGTATTGGTAACTGCATTGATAGCCTGCATGCTCTCCAAGGTTTGGCTGGCTACTTGACCTAGGCTTTCCCCATTGATGATAACTAAACCATTTCGTACCTCACGAATACGATCGGTAATCCGCATCATAAAGCGACGAGTTAGAGTCATCAAGTAAGCTTCTGGCGCTTTAGCCTTGATTTCCTCTTGAATCTCTGTAAAAGGAACTTCGATAAACTGGATATTTCCACCAAACTTGGTTAATTTACGGGTCAAATCTTGGGCTTTTTTAAGAGCACCAGGACTCGTGTAAGGTGGACTGGCAAAGTGAACTGCCTCAATATCTACACCACGTTTCAGCGCAAGATAACCTGCTACAGGTGAGTCAATCCCTCCTGACAACATGAGCATCCCTTTACCTGAAGTTCCAACTGGCAAACCACCAGCCCCACGAATGGTTTCATAAGAAAGATAGGCTGCTTCTTCACGAATCTCCACTTGGAGATTGATATCAGGACTTTTCATTTGAGCTTTCACATTTGGAATGGCTTCGAATACAGCCCCTCCAAGTGTTTGGTTGAGTTCACGACTATCCAACTCAAAGTTGTGGTCGCTACGCTTGCTAGAAATTTTAAAGGTCATGCCATCCTTGTAGATGTCCTGCATAATCTCTTGGACAGCAGACTTCAGAACTTCTACAGATTTTTCAACCTTATAAACAGGGGAAAAGTTTTGAATTCCAAAAACTTGTTTGAGCGATTCTGCTACTGCTGTGTAATCTGCTCCATTGAGGTAAGCGTGGGCACGGTCACGATCTGCCGTTACCTTAACTTGGGGATAGATAGACAAAACGTCTGAAATATTATTGCGAAGTTTATTGATGAAACGCATACGGTTTTTGCCCTTGGTTGACAGCTCACCGTAGCGAATCATAATTTCTGAATACTGCATGAATGCTCCTATCTTACTTTTCTAGTTTGATTGTAAATCAATTTTAACTTGGTCAAAAACTGCTCAACCTGACTCATATCATTTTCAAGGTCTAGGCTAAGACGCACGGCTGACTGGGCCTTATCTTTATCCACTCCCATGGCAATCAAGGTGCCTGCAGGTTTCCCAGCCTTGGAAGAACAAGCAGAGGTCGTTGAGATGAAAATATCATAGTCTTCAAAGGCGTGAACAATGACTTCTCCACGAACACCCTTGATTCCAAAAGTCAGGATATGAGGGGCAAAGTCTTCCTCATCTGAAAAGACAAAAATATCTGGATAGTCCAGAAGTGCTTGACGAATCACTGCCTTCATCTGCCCAGTCTTGCTAGTAAAGATATCTAGCTTTTCCATCGATAAACGGAGAGCCTTGGCTGTCGCTGCAATTCCTGCCACATTTTCAGTTGTCGAACGATAATCTCGCTCCTGACCACCACCTGTCAAAAGAGGCGTAATCTTCTTGCCAGACTTGATATAGACAAAACCAACACCACGAACTCCGTGGAACTTGTGACTAGAGAAGGTCGCGAAATCCACTCGATCAGTCAAATATTTTTCAGTCGGAATCTTGGCAAGAGCCTGAACCGCATCAACGTGGAAGGAAATAGTCGGCTTGTCTGCTAACAGTTCTGAAATAGCTTGAATAGGTTGAATCGAGCCAATTTCATTGTTCACAGCCATGACGGAAACGAGGGTCGTATCAGGTCTTATCAAATCTGCTAGTGCCTCTACATCCACAAATCCTTTGTTATCAACTGGAGCAAAATCCACTTCAAAACCTTGAGATTTCAACCAGAGTGCTGACTCTTTGACTGCCGGATGTTCAATGGCTGATACGATGATGTGCTTGCCAAACTGGGATTTTTCAAAGGCCACACCCTTGATGATCCAGTTATCCCCTTCTGTTCCACCAGAAGTAAAGAAGATTTCCTCACTTTTCTTACCGATTAAATCTGCAATCTGTTGGCGAGAAGCATCTAAGATTCGTGTTGCCTGGTCTCCCAAACTATGGAGACTAGATGGATTTCCTAAAATTTTTGAAGCGACCTGCATATAGGTTTCAAGTACTTCAGGATAGGGCTTGGTCGTCGCCGAATTATCAAAGTAAATCATGTTTTCTCACGCTTTCTAAAATCACTCCCTCTATTGTATCATGAAACGGAGCTTGCGACAAGAAAGGGCAATTCCTCTTTTTTTAAGATTTTTTTAAAGAAATGCGGTATAATAAATTTTAATTAAAGGAGAGAATGCATGTCTAATTATCGTAGAACTTCAAAACCAAAAACAGAACACATCAAAAAAGGCTTTACGGTCTTTCAAAAAACCGTTGCTACTATCGGTAGTATTCTTGGCTTAATTACCGCTAGTATCACTATCATGAACGCCTTGGATAATAACAAAAATACTAAAAAAGAACCTACGACAAGCCAGACGACAACAATTGTCAAAGAAATTCAAAAGGAATCCCCTCAGGAAAACACTAGTCCTAATAAGGAAAATAACACTTCTCAAGAAAAACCACAACAAGAGGAAACACCAAAATCTAGCGTCAAGGAAGAGAAAAAAGAAGAGCAGAAAGCATCAACTCAGGATTCTTCTACTCCTACCCCAAGTAAACCTGCCGCTGATAATGAAAAACAGTCCAATAATACTCCAACTTCAGAAAATAAAAGTAATCAATAGCCAGTAAAATAGCTTCTCTCCAAACTTGGAAAGAAGCTATTTTTTTATTGTTGTAAAACTTTTCTTGGTTTGGTACCTTCAGCTGGACCAATGACACCTGCCATCTCAAGCTCTTCCATGAGACGGGTCGCACGGTTAAATCCAACTGACAAACGACGCTGAATCATAGATGCGCTGGCTTTCTGGGTTTCGATCACCAAAGCCTTGGCTTCTTCAAAGAGCGGATCACCACCAGATTCACCATCTGAAAATTCTCCTTCATTTTCAGAAACCTCACCGGGATCAAAACTCTCATCGTAGTCCGCATCTGCTTGAGCCTTAATGAAGTTTACGATGCGCTCGACATCATCATCCGAGATAAAGGATCCTTGTAGACGAACTGGATGATTTTCATCAATCGGTTTAAAGAGCATGTCCCCTCGGCCAAGTAGTTTCTCAGCTCCATTTTCATCCAAGATAGTACGGGAGTCTGTCCCTGATGAAACCGCAAAAGCCACTCGAGATGGGACATTGGCCTTGATCAGACCAGAAATGACATCAACCGATGGACGCTGGGTTGCAAGAATCATGTGAATACCTGCAGCACGTGCCTTCTGTCCTAGACGGATGATAGCATCTTCCACTTCCTTGCTTGCCACCATCATGAGATCAGCCAACTCATCCACAATCACGACAATGAGCGGTAGCGGAATCTGCTTGTAATCAGACTGGGCATTGAACTCTTCTACCTTGACATTAAAGCCTGCAATATTCCGAACTCCCACCTTGGCAAAGAGTTCATAACGGTTTTCCATTTCATCCACAACCTTTTGCAGGGCCTTGCTGGCTTTGCGTGGATTGGTCACAACTGGAATCAAGAGGTGAGGAATGTCATTGTAAACAGACAACTCAACCATCTTAGGGTCCACCATCATAAATTTAACTTGGTCAGGTCTCGCCTTCATGAGGATGCTAGCGATAATGCCGTTAACAGCTACTGACTTCCCTGAACCCGTTGAACCTGCGACTAGCAAGTGGGGCATTTTAGAAAGGTCAAAAGCTCTTGCGGTTCCATTAACAGCCTTCCCTAAAGGAATTTCCAAGAGATTTTCTGCTTTCGTTTGAGATTGTTCCCATAGTTCACGGAAAGAAACGGTCGCAATCTCAGAGTTGGGAACCTCGATTCCGACTAGAGATTTCCCTGGGATAGGAGCTTCGATTCGAACATCCTTAGCCGCCAAGGCTAGAGCGAGGTCATCTGCGAGATTGGAAATGCGGTTGACCCGCACACCGACTGCTGGCTTGACTTCATACTTGGTCACTGATGGTCCAATTTCAGCCCGTTCAACTGTTACCTTGATACCAAAGCTAGCAAAGGTTTCTTCTAGAATTTTGATATTTTCTCGGACGATTTTCTTCTCTTTAGACTGGTCCTTGGGTTTATCTGGAGCAAAGAGTTGTAAACTTGGAAGTTTGTATTCAAGGGCTTCCTTGGCTGAAAAATCAACCTGTACATCTTCATCGTCAGAGCCATCTTCCTGTTCATGGAATTCAAGTTCAGGTTGAGGTAAGATGATTTCTGGTTCTACCCACTCTTCTTCCGGAACAGGTGGAAGATTCTGAACAGGTTCTTCTGTCAGAATTTCGCCCGTTTCCATATCAACAGGAGGCAAATCGAGTAAAGCTTTTTCAGCCTCCTCTTGTTCTAATCTAGCCTCTTCCTCAGCCTTTTGGCGAGCTTTTTCTTCTTGTTTGACAAAGCGTTCTTCTTTTCGACGCTCATGCCCTTCTCGCCATTTAGCAAAGCTTCTACTGAAAAATTCAGCAATATCGTAAACAGACCAAGGACTGACTAGGAGAGCGCCTGCTAAAATCAAGATAGAACCGATAAAGTAAGTACCGATATTTGAAAAGAGAAAGGCGATTGGCATATAAAGAGCGACACCAATCAAGCCCCCACCAGCAAAACTGGTCGTTCGAAAACCAGTCAAATCCGTCACGACCTGAGCCATGGTTCCTTTTAATACTGACTTGTCCAAACCATATTTCCAAACCAAATAGGCCTCAAAAATCAAGAGCAAGCCAGCAAATATGGTGAAAAATCCAGATAGGAGCCCTTCCTGTTTTCGTATCCACTTGAAAAAGAAGAGATAGATCAAAAGTCCAAATATTGCCAGATAAGCTAAGCTTCCTACCAGCAAGCGTATTAAATTGTAAAGGGTAATACCTGCAGCCCCCAATTTGAAGGCTGCGAAAATCAATAAAAGCGCGATTCCCAACGAAATCAACATTCGTTGAATCGCTTCTTTTCTTTCGAGTTCTGCTTTAGACGGTCTCCGTCTTATTTTACTTGTATTCTTGTTTGCCATTCTTCTATTATACCATATTTCACAGGCATTTCGGAAAGAGAAAAAGACTGCACCAAACGGTCCAATCTTTTCATTTTATATCTAAGTTTTATGCTTGAGGTTTGCGTAGGTAACCATAGACCACACCACTTACGATTGCTCCTACCAAGACAGAAACGAGGTAAAGGAGAGCATTTGAAGTAAGGGCGATCACGAAGATTCCTCCGTGTGGCGCCATGAGTTTGATACCAGTAAGACCAACGAGGCCACCTGCTACTGCTGAACCAAGGACGAAGCTTGGGATCGCACGAGCTGGGTCAGCGGCACCAAATGGAATCGCTCCCTCAGTGATAAATGACAAGCCCATGATGATGTTTGTCAAACCAGAGTTACGTTCTTCTTTGGTAAATTTATCTTTGAAAAGAAGTGTTGCGACAAAGATGGCAAGTGGTGGCACCATTCCTCCAGCCATAACTGCTGCCATAGCTACAGAACCACCTGAAGAAACAGTTGCTGCAAGCGTACCTGTACCAAAGACATAAGCCGCTTTGTTGACTGGTCCACCCATATCGACAGCCATCATTCCTCCAAGGACGATACCAAGAAGGACAGCTGAACCTCCTCCAAGACCGCCTAGGAAGTCATTCATGGCAGTGTTGATTGCTGCCATTGGGATGTTAACAGCTAGCATAACAAATCCAGTCAAGATTGTTCCAAGAAGTGGCAAGATGAGAATAGATTTTGCACCTTCAAGTGAACGTGGCACTTTGACATATTTCTTGATAGCAAGAACCAAGGCACCTGCGATAAATCCACCCACAAGGGCACCTAGGAAACCAGATGATACTCCTGCAAGAGTTGAAGTTGCTTCACCACCTGCTGCATAAGGGATTTTACCAAAGGCAAAACCTTCTTTAGCAATGGCTCCAGCTACGAAACCGGCTACCAAACCTGGTTTTTCAGCGATTGAGTAGGCAACATATCCGGCAAAGACTGGAAGCATTATACCAAAGGCAGCTCCACCAATTTTCATGAACATAGAAGCTAGCTCATGGTAGGAACCAAGATTACCAAGATTTTCATTAGGAACACCCAAAGCACCGTCAATCAAGAAGGCAAGGGCAATCATGATACCACCACCGATAACGAATGGCAACATTTGGGATACACCACTCATCAAGTGTTTGTAGAAAGCTCCACCGATACTTTGTTTTTCGTTAGATGCTGTTGAAGCTTGTGCTCCGTTAGCAGCACGGTAGACTTCAGCATTTCCAGAAAGAGCCAAGTTAATCAACTCTTCTGTCTTACGGATACCGTCTGCAACTGGACGATTGACCAATGGTTTGCCATCAAAACGGTCCATCTCAACCGCTTTATCCGCAGCGATGATGACAGCTTTAGCCTTACGAATATCTTCTGCTGTCAATTTGTTGCCAACACCGCTAGCACCGTTAGTTTCAACCTTGATACCAACCCCCATTTCAGCAGCCACTTTTTGAAGGGCTTCTTGGGCCATGTAAGTGTGGGCAATACCTGTCGTACAAGCTGTAACGGCAACGATAAAGTCACTAGAGTCATTGGTAGGTACTTGAACAGACTCCTCAGTTTTTTCTGAAGCTTGGTCAAAGAGCTCGATGACTTGATCAGCTGATGTTGCTTGACGAAGTTTGTCAGCAAAACCGTCTTTCATCAAGTATTGAGACAATTCTGCCAAGGCTGCCAAATGGGTATCATTGGCACCTTCTGGAGCCGCAATCATAAAGAAGAGGTCAGTAGCTTGTCCATCCAAGCTCTCATAATCAACACCCTTGTTTGACTTAGCAAAGAGAACAGTCGCTTCTTTGACAGCAGCATTTTTGCTGTGAGGCATTGCGATACCGTCTCCTAAACCAGTAGAAGTCAAAGCTTCACGCGCCAAAATGCCTTCTTTAAAAGTTTCAAAATCTATCACATAACCGTGATCTGTCAAGCTTTTAATCATCTCTTCGATGACAGCAGTTTTTTCAATTGCTTGCAAATCCAGCAACATAACATCTTTTCTCAATAGGTCTTGAATTTTCATCGTTTTTCTACCTCAACTTTTTCATATGTTTCTTTAATAAATTCTGCCGTTGCCAAGTCATCTGAGAAGGTAGTTGCGGTTCCGCAAGCCACTCCCCATTTGAATGCTTCTACCGCGTCTTTTGATTTGACAAATTCACCCGTGAATCCGGCAACCATAGAATCACCAGCTCCGACTGAATTTTTGACTGTTCCCTTGATAGGTTTAGCGAAGTAAGCTCCCTCAGATGTTACCAGAAGGGCACCATCACCAGCCATAGAGATAATGACGTTTTGAGCACCTTTAGCCAGTAACTCACGAGCGTATTTCTCAATTTGATCCAAACTTTCGAGTTTAACCCCAAAGATAGCTCCTAGTTCGTGATTGTTTGGTTTAACCAAAAGTGGCTGGTAATCCAAACTATCAATCAAGGTCTGTCCTTCAAAGTCACAAACTACTTGCGCACCAGTCTGGCGCGTCAAGGCAATCAAATCCTTGTAGATGACATTTCCTAGATTCTTAGCACTTGAACCAGCAAAGACAACCGTATCTTCTGCAGTCAAACTAGATAAAATAGCTTTCAACTCTTCTAGCTGAGCTGGTTCAACAGTTGGACCCGTTCCGTTGATTTCTGTTTCTTGTTCTGCTTTGATTTTAACATTGATACGAGTATCTTCTGCCACTTGGACAAAACGTGTCTCGATTTCTTCCTCTACTAAAGTATCTGTGATAAATTTACCAGTAAAGCCACCGATAAATCCAGTCGCTGTATTTGGAATATCCAAGCGTTTCAAGACACGACTGACATTGATTCCTTTCCCACCAGCAAACTTATCATCACTGTCCATACGATTGACACTACCAACTTGGACTTGGTCCAAACGAACGATATAGTCAATGGATGGATTGAGTGTGACTGTATAAATCATACTTCTATTACCTCCGTTTTCTCCTTAATAGCCTGCAAGAGCTCATGCCCTTGACTTGTGATAACAATAGCTCGTTTGAGTGGTGCTACCTTGGCAAAGCAAGTTTGTCCAATTTTAGACGAATCGACCAAGACATAGGTCTGTTTGGCATTCTCTAAAATAGCACGCTTCACAGCCCCCTCCTCCATATCAGGAGTCGTATAATAGCTATCGTCCACACCATTCATCCCGATAAAGGCACGGTCAAAGTGCAATTGGTTAATCTGGTTAAGAGCAACGCCCCCGATGCTAGCATCTGTCGCCATCTTGACACTTCCTCCAACCATGACAGTTGGAATCTGCTTTTCAACCAACTGTGCGGCATGGTGAATCGAATTTGTCACAACAGTAATATTCTTATTGACCAATTCATGGATCAAAAAAGCAGTTGTTGTTCCAGCATCAATAAAGACGACATCTTGTTCCTTGATGAGAGAGGCCGCCTTCTGAGCTAGCAACTTCTTCTCTTGAAGGTTTTTGAAAGATTTTTCTTGAATGGTTTCTTCTTCCTGCAAGGAATGGGGCAATTCTGCTCCACCATGCACGCGACGAAGCTTGTTTTCCGCTTCCAACTCATCCAAATCTCTTCGAACCGTTGATTCTGACGTTTCTAGCAAACTAACTAATTTTTCTAGAGAAACTACATGATGTTGATTTAACTCCTCTAGAATCAGTTGCTTCCGCTCTGTTTTTAACACTGAATCACCTCCTGTTATCGTTTACACTATTCATTCTATCATACTTTCTTTCAAAGTCAAGCATTTTTTATCATTTTCTTTCAAATTCTATCATTTTTCTTATTTCCAGAATTTTTATTGCAAGATAAGGGCCTTTATGGTAGACTATTTGAGTAAGTATTGGAAGATTACTCAAGAGGCTTAAGAGGCCGTGTTGGAAACGCGGTAGGCGTGTAACAGCGTGCGTGGGTTCGAATCCCATGTCTTCCGTGGAAAAGGAAAATTATTTCTAGGATCAACAAATGTTGTATCCTTTTTTATCGCTTTTTTAAAAAGACGGTCTGTTTTAGGGTCTGTTTGTGACTCCTTTGTTGTATCCTTTTTCGCAAAAGAATACCAAGGAATACCAAAGACAAAAATAAAAAACGTTGATTTAACAGGCTCTATAATATTTGTAGTGGGTAAATCCCCTATGGATCTTATGGAGCCTATTTTTGTGTAGAAAAAAAGTCCCATAAGATCTATAATGAAAAGCGACAAAACAACTCATTAGAAAGATTCATATGGAACAATTACATTTTATCACAAAACTCCTTGATATTAAAGGCCCAAACATCAAGATTGTAGATATCATCAATATGGATACACACAAGGAAATCATCGCTAATCTCGATTATGAGGCTCCACATTGTCCTAATTGTGGAAGTC
>NZ_RJNZ01000020.1:0-5203 GCF_003942865.1 Streptococcus mitis
AGCTAAGCGACTTCCATATCTCACAGGGGGCAACCCCCAACTACTTCCGGCGTTCTAGGGCTTAACTTCTGTGTTCGGCATGGGTACAGGTGTATCTCCTAGGCTATCGTCACTTAACTCTGAGTAATACCTACTCAAAATTGAATATCTATTCAAATCAAGAAAACCATTCGCTTTCATATTCTCAGTTACTTTGGATAAGTCCTCGAGCTATTAGTATTAGTCCGCTACATGTGTCGCCACACTTCCACTTCTAACCTATCTACCTGATCATCTCTCAGGGCTCTTACTGATATAAAATCATGGGAAATCTCATCTTGAGGTGGGTTTCACACTTAGATGCTTTCAGCGTTTATCCCTTCCCTACATAGCTACCCAGCGATGCCTTTGGCAAGACAACTGGTACACCAGCGGTAAGTCCACTCTGGTCCTCTCGTACTAGGAGCAGATCCTCTCAAATTTCCTACGCCCGCGACGGATAGGGACCGAACTGTCTCACGACGTTCTGAACCCAGCTCGCGTGCCGCTTTAATGGGCGAACAGCCCAACCCTTGGGACCGACTACAGCCCCAGGATGCGACGAGCCGACATCGAGGTGCCAAACCTCCCCGTCGATGTGAACTCTTGGGGGAGATAAGCCTGTTATCCCCAGGGTAGCTTTTATCCGTTGAGCGATGGCCCTTCCATACGGAACCACCGGATCACTAAGCCCGACTTTCGTCCCTGCTCGAGTTGTAGCTCTCGCAGTCAAGCTCCCTTATACCTTTACACTCTGCGAATGATTTCCAACCATTCTGAGGGAACCTTTGGGCGCCTCCGTTACCTTTTAGGAGGCGACCGCCCCAGTCAAACTGCCCGTCAGACACTGTCTCCGATAGGGATCACCTATCCGGGTTAGAGTGGCCATAACACAAGGGTAGTATCCCAACAACGTCTCCTTCGAAACTGGCGTCCCGATCTCATAGACTCCTACCTATCCTGTACATGTGGTACAGACACTCAATATCAAACTGCAGTAAAGCTCCATGGGGTCTTTCCGTCCTGTCGCGGGTAACCTGCATCTTCACAGGTACTAAAATTTCACCGAGTCTCTCGTTGAGACAGTGCCCAAATCATTACGCCTTTCGTGCGGGTCGGAACTTACCCGACAAGGAATTTCGCTACCTTAGGACCGTTATAGTTACGGCCGCCGTTTACTGGGGCTTCAATTCATACCTTCGCTTGCGCTAAGCACTCCTCTTAACCTTCCAGCACCGGGCAGGCGTCACCCCCTATACATCATCTTACGATTTAGCAGAGAGCTGTGTTTTTGATAAACAGTTGCTTGGGCCTATTCACTGCGGCTGACTTAAAGTCAGCACCCCTTCTCCCGAAGTTACGGGGTCATTTTGCCGAGTTCCTTAACGAGAGTTCTCTCGCTCACCTGAGGCTACTCGCCTCGACTACCTGTGTCGGTTTGCGGTACGGGTAGAGTATGTTTAAACGCTAGAAGCTTTTCTTGGCAGTGTGACGTCACTAACTTCGCTACTAAACTTCGCTCCCCATCACAGCTCAATGTTATAGAACTAAGCATTTGACTCAGTTCACACCTCACTGCTTAGACAGACACTTCCAATCGTCTGCTTTAGTTAGCCTACTGCGTCCCTCCATCACTACATACTCTAGTACAGGAATATCAACCTGTTGTCCATCGGATACACCTTTCGGTCTCTCCTTAGGTCCCGACTAACCCAGGGCGGACGAGCCTTCCCCTGGAAACCTTAGTCTTACGGTGGACAGGATTCTCACCTGTCTTTCGCTACTCATACCGGCATTCTCACTTCTATGCGTTCCAGCACTCCTCACGGTACACCTTCTTCACACATAGAACGCTCTCCTACCATACCTATAAAGGTATCCACAGCTTCGGTAAATTGTTTTAGCCCCGGTACATTTTCGGCGCAGGGTCACTCGACTAGTGAGCTATTACGCACTCTTTGAATGAATAGCTGCTTCTAAGCTAACATCCTAGTTGTCTGTGCAACCCCACATCCTTTTCCACTTAACAATTATTTTGGGACCTTAGCTGGTGGTCTGGGCTGTTTCCCTTTTGACTACGGATCTTAGCACTCGCAGTCTGACTGCCGACCATAATTCATTGGCATTCGGAGTTTATCTGAGATTGGTAATCCGGGATGGACCCCTCACCCAAACAGTGCTCTACCTCCAAGAATCTCTAATGTCGACGCTAGCCCTAAAGCTATTTCGGAGAGAACCAGCTATCTCCAAGTTCGTTTGGAATTTCTCCGCTACCCACAAGTCATCCAAGCACTTTTCAACGTGCCCTGGTTCGGTCCTCCAGTGCGTCTTACCGCACCTTCAACCTGCTCATGGGTAGGTCACATGGTTTCGGGTCTACGTCATAATACTAATTCGCCCTATTCAGACTCGGTTTCCCTACGGCTCCGTCTCTTCAACTTAACCTCGCATCATAACGTAACTCGCCGGTTCATTCTACAAAAGGCACGCTCTCACCCATTAACGGGCTCGAACTTGTTGTAGGCACACGGTTTCAGGTTCTATTTCACTCCCCTCCCGGGGTGCTTTTCACCTTTCCCTCACGGTACTGGTTCACTATCGGTCACTAGGGAGTATTTAGGGTTGGGAGATGGTCCTCCCAGATTCCGACGGGATTTCACGTGTCCCGCCGTACTCAGGATACTGCTAGGTACAAAGACTATTTTAAATACGAGGCTATTACTCTCTTTGGCTGATCTTCCCAAATCATTCTTCTATAATCTTTGAGTCCACATTGCAGTCCTACAACCCCGAAGAGTAAACTCTTCGGTTTGCCCTTCTGCCGTTTCGCTCGCCGCTACTAAGGCAATCGCTTTTGCTTTCTCTTCCTGCAGCTACTTAGATGTTTCAGTTCACTGCGTCTTCCTCCTCACATCCTTAACAGATGCGGGTAACAGGTAGTACCTGTTGGGTTCCCCCATTCGGAAATCCCTGGATCATCGCTTACTTACAGCTACCCAAGGCATATCGTCGTTTGTCACGTCCTTCTTCGGCTCCTAGTGCCAAGGCATCCACCGTGCGCCCTTATTAACTTAACCTTATTTTCTGACCTTTCAGTCATAAACTCTTATTAATACTACAGCGTTTTCGGTTTATTTTCTTGTTACTATTTGATATAGATATTCAATTTTCAATGTGCATTACTTGGTGATCTCTCACCAATGGAGCCTAGCGGGATCGAACCGCTGACCTCCTGCGTGCAAAGCAGGCGCTCTCCCAGCTGAGCTAAGGCCCCACAAGACCTCTCAAGACTAAACAAGACCAATGCGCAGTTCCTTTTCCTTAGAAAGGAGGTGATCCAGCCGCACCTTCCGATACGGCTACCTTGTTACGACTTCACCCCAATCATCTATCCCACCTTAGGCGGCTGGCTCCTTACGGTTACCTCACCGACTTCGGGTGTTACAAACTCTCGTGGTGTGACGGGCGGTGTGTACAAGGCCCGGGAACGTATTCACCGCGGCGTGCTGATCCGCGATTACTAGCGATTCCGACTTCATGTAGGCGAGTTGCAGCCTACAATCCGAACTGAGACTGGCTTTAAGAGATTAGCTTGCCGTCACCGGCTTGCGACTCGTTGTACCAGCCATTGTAGCACGTGTGTAGCCCAGGTCATAAGGGGCATGATGATTTGACGTCATCCCCACCTTCCTCCGGTTTATTACCGGCAGTCTCGCTAGAGTGCCCAACTGAATGATGGCAACTAACAATAGGGGTTGCGCTCGTTGCGGGACTTAACCCAACATCTCACGACACGAGCTGACGACAACCATGCACCACCTGTCACCTCTGTCCCGAAGGAAAACTCTATCTCTAGAGCGGTCAGAGGGATGTCAAGACCTGGTAAGGTTCTTCGCGTTGCTTCGAATTAAACCACATGCTCCACCGCTTGTGCGGGCCCCCGTCAATTCCTTTGAGTTTCAACCTTGCGGTCGTACTCCCCAGGCGGAGTGCTTAATGCGTTAGCTGCGGCACTAAACCCCGGAAAGGGTCTAACACCTAGCACTCATCGTTTACGGCGTGGACTACCAGGGTATCTAATCCTGTTTGCTCCCCACGCTTTCGAGCCTCAGCGTCAGTTACAAGCCAGAGAGCCGCTTTCGCCACCGGTGTTCCTCCATATATCTACGCATTTCACCGCTACACATGGAATTCCACTCTCCCCTCTTGCACTCAAGTTAAACAGTTTCCAAAGCGTACTATGGTTAAGCCACAGCCTTTAACTTCAGACTTATCTAACCGCCTGCGCTCGCTTTACGCCCAATAAATCCGGACAACGCTCGGGACCTACGTATTACCGCGGCTGCTGGCACGTAGTTAGCCGTCCCTTTCTGGTAAGATACCGTCACAGTGTGAACTTTCCACTCTCACACTCGTTCTTCTCTTACAACAGAGCTTTACGATCCGAAAACCTTCTTCACTCACGCGGCGTTGCTCGGTCAGACTTCCGTCCATTGCCGAAGATTCCCTACTGCTGCCTCCCGTAGGAGTCTGGGCCGTGTCTCAGTCCCAGTGTGGCCGATCACCCTCTCAGGTCGGCTATGTATCGTCGCCTTGGTGAGCCGTTACCCCACCAACTAGCTAATACAACGCAGGTCCATCTGGTAGTGATGCAATTGCACCTTTTAAGCAAATGTCATGCAACATCTACTCTTATGCGGTATTAGCTATCGTTTCCAATAGTTATCCCCCGCTACCAGGCAGGTTACCTACGCGTTACTCACCCGTTCGCAACTCATCCGGAGAAGCAAGCTCCTCCTTCAGCGTTCTACTTGCATGTATTAGGCACGCCGCCAGCGTTCGTCCTGAGCCAGGATCAAACTCTCATTAAAAGTTTGAGTTCTCACTCATTTCTGTCACTGACAGATTTATTGTTTTTTCATTGTTCAGTACTACAACCTTAGTTGTAGTGCCCTGCACATTGGTTCGTCTTGTTCAGTTTTCAAAGGTCTTTGTCACTTGCTTCTCTCAAGCGACAACTATATTAGTATATCACAGTCGCTTTCGCTTGTCAACACTTTTTTGAAACTTTTTTAAAACTTTTTTCATCAAGTGTCTCAACCGCAACATACCATAGTCCGTACGGGATTCGAACCCGTGTTACCGCCGTGAAAAGGCGGTGTCTTAACCCCTTGACCAACGGACC
>NZ_RJNZ01000021.1:0-3770 GCF_003942865.1 Streptococcus mitis
GAACTATAACTTTCTCATGAATCAGGTCAAGAACTTGGACAACTCGATCATCCAGTATGAAAGTAATCATGCGAGTCAGGATTTGGTTGCCTTTAAGGAACTCTTGTCTGCGACCAAGGCCTTGATCGCAGAGCATGCAGGGAAGACACGGACTGTAGGGACTTATCAGTCGGGTGATTTCGCCAAACTCCAGTCTGTCCAACGCTTTGCGATAGCCTACCAACAGGCGAGCAAGCAGATGGAGAGTCGCGTTGAGCGCGTACAAGCTGCCCAGGAGAGAGACAAGGCTCGTTTTGAGGCCTTGGCTGCGGAGGATCGAGCCAAGAACGGTTGGAAAGACCTGGCAATTGGTGTGATGACCGTTGCGTTTAGTATTCTTGCGATTGTAGGAAGCATGGGTTTTGCGACACCCTTGGTTGTTGGGGCTGGCTTAACCGCAGGACTGGGGTCGTTTGCTTATGGGGCGTCTAATGCAGGGGAAGGGATTCATAACATCCAACTTGGGAATGCAGGGGATGCCCATACGAAATCCTATAATCTCATCCGAGATACGCTTTTCATGGGGAATGACAAGCTGTATCATGATGTTGGAAATGTCTTTGTGACGGCGAGTGCCATCATGATTCCCATAGGGCAGACCCAGAGCGTTGTCAAGGGCTTGACCCAGTTTGCGATAGGGGAAGCCGGTGCCTATACAGCAGGTCAGGTTGCCTATCATGGGACCAAGCTCCTAGGTGGAAGTGAGGAAGATGCCCAAACCGCAAACTTTATCGGGAATATCGTAGGAGGTTATACGGTCTCCTCAGCAGCCAGCAAGTTTAGTCTCAATAAGGTGAAAGTAGATGTCGAAGCACCGAAGTATAACCGCGAGCAGATTCTGAAGAATCTGAAAGAAAGTAAACTTGCGAGGGAATCTAGTAACTTTGACCAATATCTGGCGAAGGAATCATTGATAAAGTATCCAACTTTATTAGATGGCAAAGTAAAAATTGTTGATAAAGCAAAATTACCAGATTGGATTGGAGAATCCTTTACAGATAGTAACTATAGGACGGTTATTACAACAGAGGAAATAACACTCTATCGAACATTTGGTGGACACTCTGATGCCGGAGGAGGGTTTGTCACTACAACCCCTGCTTCAAATCGTATACAAGCTAAAATAGATACTGCACTATTACCTGAATGGAAGAATACTAGACAGTATGAAGCAGTAATAAAAATTCCAAAAGGAGTAGAATTAAATATTGGAAAAGTTGCTCCTCAAACAATAAATTCCTCAGGATTTATATTAAAAGGAGGAGCTGATCAAGTTTTATTACCAAATCCATGGCCATTAGACTGGATAGTGGATATACGAGTTGTACCAAATTAAGGTTTTGAATTATGAAAAATAAATATATGAAGTATACAGACAAATTACAAGATTTAATTGACTTAGAATATCCAAGTCAGAAGTTATACCCGGGAGTTATACAGGATATATATAACCTAACTAAGCGCATAGGACGAGGGGAAAATATCAATAACATTAGTTTTTTTAGTCTAGCAAGAAGATTTGTAGATGAAACAATGGATTATAAAAGCGAAATTTTAGTAGTCTTAAAACAATTAGAGAAAGAGTTTAAAAAAGAAAATTGATGGACAATAGATTAATTGATTTGATAATGAATCTAAGAATTTGTTATGATAAAAGTATAGAGATACAATTATTTAAAGAATTATTAAAGATAAAATTTTTGTGCCCTATCAGTATTGATGATCAACAAAATTTAACTATTAATAGTGTAGTAGATAGTAATGATTTAAGCTTTTTACCCCTTTACATAAAGGAAACCGATATCAAGGGAAAAGACAGAGAACTTGAATATTTAGAAATATCGATAGAAAATGCTACGGATCTATTAATTAGATTAAAAAATTTTAGTGGTGTGTCTATAAATCCTAGAACCACTAACTTTAATATAAGATTAGATGATTTAAAAAATATTATTGAAGCATTTTCAGAAGATAGTGTCGAGATTATATCGGAAATATCAAATGAGCCAATTTCTGAAAAATTAGAAGAATTTGATGATATTTTTAATAAATTCAAAGTAATTGATAGGGTTTTTCTGTTAAAGATAAGAAAAGCAACAGAAACAAATTTTCATTGGCTATTTGTTATTGATTGTTTAGACTTTAATTTGATAATTGCTCAGTTTTCTAGCGAGATTAGTTCTCTTTTCCCAAAAAATGAAATTATAGATTTCCTTCCATTAAAAACTCACTTTTCATATGATGTAACAAGAGATGTATTACCAATCTATAAACGTTGTTTATAACACATTTTTAAATATGCGCGGTGCTCTCTCAATGCAAAATCTACAAAAAATAAATTAAGAATGAATCTTATGAATTTCAAAAATTTAGACCTAGTGAAACTTGGAATAAGGGTACTGTTGAAAGTAGTGATAGAACTAGTTTTTTGATTAAGCGAGGACCATGCAGATATCATTCAAGACATTGCTAGAGGGGATAATCGTATTTACGAAACATTGTTAGGATTTGATGAGGGGTACTTAGGAGATGGTCCACTTTATCGTTTAGATGTCACTCCAGAAGTAGTAGCAGAAAAAGGTATTTCAATACCAAGTGGTAATGAAGCTGGAGCCAATAACTGGTGGCGTCCAGGTGGAAGAACATATCCGGGAGATATGCCAGAAGGCGTAATGAAAGATATTAGTACAAAGAGTGGAGATCATACATGGAACATAGTAAATTAACTTGGGAAGATGTTAGTAAGTTTAAGAAAATAAAAGGTTATGGACAACATGTTTGGCGACATCATGAGAAATATTTTTTTGTTACAGATGAAGGAGGAATAGCTGAACAGAGGGTAGTCTATGAATTACCATTAGAACTATTTCAATTATTAAAGTCTGGAGAAAAAACACTTAAAGAAATTCATTTTAAGCTAAAAAAAGACTGTTGGCCACCAACGGAAGAAGAGAGAAAAGAATCTAGAAGAAAATTTATAAGTAAACATCCAGCTTCTTTGATAGATGTCCCTAAAAATAGGAAACTTTTTTCTAAGGAAGAACTTGAAGAGTTGATTCCGATTGCTGAGAAGCAGTGGATTGAATCTGAAGGCAAACTTCCAGACGATTATGTATCGCCATTGAGATAACCTGTGAGGAACTTGTTTATACACTGTTAGTTGTAAGCAAGTTCCTGTTTTTACATTAAGTGAAAATCTCCAAGGTCAGGCCATCTCGAGTATGCGCAGTTACCTAGTAGAGGTGCATGGGACTCTCCTTCAGACTCTGGTTAACCTGATGAATGACTACTCAACTAACCTCCTACTGTACAAGGATGGCTACTACCAGATTGATTCAAGCAATCATGCAAAGTTACCGGGTCAGGTGTTTACACGATTACATAGTGATTTAAAGAGTTCACGTGACAATCTAAAGAGTGAGATTGAACTCTTGAACACGACCAAGGACAAGATTTCAGACTTGGTGAGCTATTCAGGAAGTAGTCATACCAGTACGGTCATGAACTATAACTTTCTCATGAATCAGGTCAAGAACTTGGACAACTCGATCATCCAGTATGAAAGTAATCATGCGAGTCAGGATTTGGTTGCCTTTAAGGAACTCTTGTCTGCGACCAAGGCCTTGATCGCAGAGCATGCAGGGAAGACACGGACTGTAGGGACTTATCAGTCGGGTGATTTCGCCAAACTCCAGTCTGTCCAACGCTTTGCGATAGCCTACCAACAGGCG
>NZ_RJNZ01000022.1:0-2789 GCF_003942865.1 Streptococcus mitis
TTCCTGCTTCTGACGA
Source organism: Streptococcus mitis (assembly GCF_003942865.1). GTDB lineage: Bacteria > Bacillota > Bacilli > Lactobacillales > Streptococcaceae > Streptococcus > Streptococcus mitis_BI. The sequence goes on from NZ_RJNZ01000022.1 coordinate 17, forward strand.
GTAATTTCTTCTTTTGTTCGAACATTATCAGCATGTGCCACATCCTTAAGATAGACATAATACTTACCATCTACCTTAATCACATAGCCACCCTTGATTTCATTGACAATGTCTGAATCCTTCAACTGATAATTTGGATCTTTCATCAGCAGTTCCTCACTAATGATAGCATCATAAGGAACCTTGCCATTATAGTAATGATAATGGTCTCCATGAGAAGTCACATAACCTTGATCCGTAATCTTGATAACGATTTGCTCGGCATTAATACCTTCTTTTTTACTGACTTCATCAGGTATCAAATTTTCTGCCTTTTGGCTTGGTTGGTTACCATCTATATATGAAACACGGTTATTTTCTTTTACAGTTTGAGCTTGATGCAAACCTAGTTCATAAGCACAGACACTTAAAACAAGTGCAGCTGCTGACCCAGCTAAATATTTTTTATTGATTTTCATTCTTTCCTCTTTTCTTAACTCTATTTGATTCACTATAACATAATAAACCAGTTAATTAACTAGTTAATAGTTTACTCCTTTTAGTACTGCTTGTCAAGAATTTTTCGTATATACATAATAAAAATGAAAGCCTCTTTATCGAGACTCCCATTTTTCATTAGTTTGTTTTTTCCTTATTTACAGGTGAAGGATTACTACCTTTTAACAACGTAAGTAGTTTCTCTGTTTCTGCCATGATACCATTATTATCCATTGTTTGCAGACTCAAATTATTTCGTAAACCAGCTAGGGTTTCTGTCGCATTGCCTTTCAGACTAGCATCTGTTACTTTAGCAAGTAAAACTTCTGCTTCTTTGAGCTTGGCTTCTACTTTTTCAGTCTCTACTTGAGGGACTTCTGGCTCAGCAGGTGTTTCCTCTACTGGTTCTTCATCCGCTTTGAAGTTCTTTTTGGGATCTTCACTGTGGTCTTTCTTACCTAAGACATGCTCGCTGGCATTTCCCCATCCGTCATTAGAATGTGGACGTTCGTCAGGATGTTCAACATAATACTTAATCGTTGCAAATAAATCTTCCAACGTATAACCATTTGGAGCTTTGTATGAGTGATCATCAAACCAAGCAAATTTAATGTTATGGTAATGATCCTTATGAGGAATGATTAAATTACCATTTTTAACTTCTACTGTATGCTCAACCATGTATGGAAGTCGAACGAGTGGAATTCGTTTTTCCCCTTTCACACGATTGTAAATAGCCGCTGCACTATCTCCAGTTGGATTTGCTTGAGCATCTGCGTCTGCTGACGGAGGTAGAATTCCTTTTTCTTTAGTATAAGATTGAGCTGCAGCTTTTTCCTTATCAGAAAGGCTGTCTTTTCCAATCCAGTGACTATGTCCCATATGAGGCGTTACATAGGCATCTCCTTCATCACTGATAATATCATGTTCGTCAAAAATGTAACCATCTGAAGTTGTATACTTATCAGCTAATTGAGCAATGCGGACTTCATTTTCGGTATACTCAATCTGAGAATTTGGTTTGCCAAGTCGCTCTGGATGAGTAATTGGTGCTAGGAATGCCAATAAATCATCTACCAATTTTCCTTTATTAGAAGATTCATCATTCAAGCGTTCTGCTAATTTGTCTAAGGCTTGGAAATCAGAAACGCGACCTTTATTTTCAGACAAGGCTTTATGAGCCTCAGCCAACAGATTATATGCTTTATCATAAAATTCTTGGTCACGAGGAGCAACTTTTTCTTTTTTAGCAGTTAAAGCGTGTGATACACTCTCTTGTTTTGATAACTTGCTTTCAAGATTTTTAACAGTTTCAGATGGTAAATCTTTCGCAAAGACATAGCGTGAGATTCCTTTTTCTTCGAAAACATATCCTTCTCCAACTTTTCGTACCAGTTGACTAACCAAAGAAGAATTTGAGTCTATTTTAGGATTTGGAGTAGGAGCCGGCTTTACAATAGGTTTCAAAGGTTTTAAGCTAAGAGCTGGCAAAACAGGAGATGGAATTGGTTTTGGAAGGCTTGGAGTCAGAATTGGTTTTAATTCTTTACCACCTGCAGTAGTATGATTTACTTGATAATTTTCAGAAATCATTCTTGCAATCTTCTGCTCTAAGTCAGACATTTGAGAATAAGGGATAAAGTGATAATGGTCTCCGTGTGGCACTGCAACACCATTCGCAGTTTTTCTTGTAATCTGCGCTGGATCAAAAACAAGCCCATCTGATTCCACATGTCGTTGGCTAAGCGGCAAGGCATAAAGCTGTTTCAATAGACTGGATACGTCTTCTCTCGGACTAGCTTGATAGCTATTATCCACTTGTGGGCTAACACTTGGAGTCCATCTTCTGGTATTCTCCTCAACATTGCTTTGATTTGTTTGTCCATATGAACTACTATTCGATGTCTCTGATGAGCTACTGCTAGAAGAATTTGTCGAAGGACGATAGCCAACTGAGCTTGGTTGATTACCTTTTCCAGATAAGAAGGCTCGAGCTGCAGCTAATTCACTGGCAGACAAATCACTCTTAGGAATATAGTGGAAATGGTTGCCATGAGGAACGATATAGGCATCACCTGTATCTTCTATAATATCAGATGCATTAAAGATATAACCATCATCCGTTGTATAGCGGCCTTGAGCTCTGGCAGCGACTACCTCTTTATCGTTAGATCCACCTCCGTGATTACTACTGTGTTCCTGCTTCTGACGAGTAATTTCTTCTTTTGTTCGAACATTATCAGCATGTGCCACATCCTTAAGATAGACATAATACTTACCATCTACCTTAATCACA
>NZ_RJNZ01000023.1:0-2257 GCF_003942865.1 Streptococcus mitis
ATTCGAAATCACTTTCTTAAATATGATAGAGTCGTTCGTTGTCAGGTGAAAATCATTACTATGGATATGTTTAGCCCTTATTATGACTTGGCTAAACAGCTTTTTCCTAATGCAAAAATTGTACTTGATCACTTTCACATTGTACAACATCTTAGCCGCGCTATGAGTCGTGTGCATGTTCAAATCATGAATCAATTTGAACGAAAATCCCATGAGTACAAGGCTATTAAACGTTACTGGAAGCTCATTCAACAGGACAGTCGTAAACTTAGCGATAAGCGATTTTATCGCCCTACTTTTCAGATGCACTTGACGCATAAAGAAATTCTAGACAAGCTTTTGAGCTATTCAGAAGACTTGAAACATCACTACCATCTCTACCAACTCTTGCTTTTTCACTTTCAGAATAAGGAACCCGATAAATTTTTCGGGCTCATTGAGGACAATCTAAAGCAGGTTCATCCTCTTTTTCAGACTGTCTTTAAAACCTTTCTTAAGGATAAAGAGAAAATTGTCAACGCCCTCCAATTACCCTATTCCAACGCCAAATTAGAAGCGACTAATAATCTTATCAAACTTATCAAACGAAATGCATTTGGTTTTCGAAACTTTGAAAACTTCAAAAAACGGATTTTCATCGCTCTAAATATCAAAAAAGAAAGGACGAAATTTGTCCTTTCTAGATCGTAGCTTTTCTCAACCCACTACAGTTGACAAAGAGCCATTATAACACACTTACATCGAACGCTTACGAATCAGCAAGCAATCAACTTCCTGAAATACAAAAATCTCCTAGCAGGCTTCCCTGCTAGGAGATTTTCTTATGAGAGGTATTTGTTTAAGCTTTGAAAATCAGACTTATTATTCGATGTTTATCAAACAATCTACCAATTAAGCTTCTTCGTCTTCTTTACGACGACGGCCTGCAAGACCAAGACCAAGTAATGCACTTGCGGCAGCTGCTACCATAGCTACAGTAGAATCTGCTGTACCTGTATTTGGCAATTCTTTAGCTGCTTTACGTGCATTTGCTTGTGCTGATGCTGTTTGACCAGCATTAGCTGAACTTCCATTGTCTGTAGAAGGACGTTGTTTAAAGATATCTTTAGCTACGATTGTGTAAACTTTACCATCTTTAGTAATTACAGTTGCATTTCCTGCTTTGTCGAAGACAACTTCTACTACTTCAGCATTTGCTCCTTTAATCTTAGCTTTTGCAGCTTCTTTTTCTGCACCTGTTAAGTTATTGAGGTCTGCTACTGTTTCTTTTTCGAAGTCAACGTTGATGTTTTCACCATTATTCTTAGCTGCAACATCTTTAGCATCTTTAACTAATTGAGCTGCTGGAATTGTTGCTGTCTTACCTGCTGGTGTTGTAACTGTCGCATTTCCGTTTTCGTCTACTACTACAGTTGCACCTGGGTTGACTGCTTTAATTGATTCTTTAACTTTTTCAATTTCATCAGCTGTTAATTTAGCTTTATCTCCAACTAACACTCTAGTTGCTGGTGTGTTTACTGCATTTCCTGCATTTGGTTTAGCTGCGTCTGCTGCTGACTTAGTCAAGTCCGCTGCTGGAATGACTGCTGTCTTACCTGCTGGGGTTGTGACTGTTGCGTTTCCTTTTTCGTCTACTACAACTTTAGATCCTGGGTTCACTGCCTCAATTGCTTCCTTAACTTTTGCTTTTTCTTCATCTGTTAAGTTAGCTGGATCTTTAACTTCTACCTTACCTGCTGGTGTATTTACTGCATTTCCTGCATTTTCCTTAGCTGCGTCTGCTGCTGACTTAGTCAAGTCTGACGCTGGGATAACTGCTGTCTTACCTGCTGGGGTTGTGACTGTCGCATTGCCTTTGTCATCTACAACTACTGTTGCACCTGGATTTACAGCTTTAACTTTATCTTCGATCGCTTTCTTCTCTTCTGGAGTGAGAGCTTCTGGATTNGCTACTACTGTCTTATCTGCTGGTTTAACAATGTCATCACCTGCNTTTGGTTTAGCTGCNTCTGCTGCTGACTTAGTCAAGTCTGACGCTGGGATAACTGCTGTCTTACCTGCTGGGGTTGTGACTGTCGCATTACCTTTGTCATCTACAACTACTGTTGCATCTGGATTTACAGCTTTAACTTTATCTTCGATCGCTTTCTTCTCTTCTGGAGTGAGAGCTTCTGGATTTGCTACTACTGTCTTATCTGCTGGTTTAACAATGTCATCACCTGCGTTTGGTTTAGCTGCNTCTGCTGCTGACTTAGTC
>NZ_RJNZ01000024.1:0-1901 GCF_003942865.1 Streptococcus mitis
ATGTGTCTCCATCTTTACCTTGGTTCTCTTTTGGATCTACTTTTCCGTTTAATACTTCTTTACCGTCACGTCCAGATGCTCCCGCAGCTCCGTCTTGTCCGTCTTTAACTACTGTTGTTTGAACAAGTGTGTCTGTTCCTTCTGTGTAGTTTCCATCGCCATCTTTGTCAATGTAGAAGGTTAATGTTGTTTGTTTCTTCACTTCATCTCGTTCTGCTTTGACTTTTGGTGTTTTTCCATCTTCACCGTTTTTAACGATGGTTGTTAATGATGGTTTGTTGTCTGGTTGCGTGATGGTGATGGTGTGTGTTCCATTATTGTTGTCTGTCACAGTTACTGTTGGAGTGAAGCCATCTTTACCGTTCTCACCTTTATCGCCTTTAGGACCTTTGATGTTACCTGCTGGTTCCCATGCATTGTCCTTCTTAACGAAGACATCGCCTGTTTCAGTATTAACGAAGCTATCTCCATCTTTGCCGTCTGTAGCTTTTGGATCTACTTTTCCGTTTAATACTTCTTTACCGTCACGACCAGATGCTCCATCCGCACCTTTTGCTCCATCTTGTCCATCTTTAACTACTGTTGTTTGAACAAGTGTGTCTGTTCCTTCTGTGTAGTTTCCATCGCCATCTTTGTCAATGTAGAAGGTTAATGTTGTTTGTTTCTTCGCTTCATCTCGTTCTGCTTTGACTTTTGGTGTTTTTCCATCTTCACCGTTTTTAACGATGGTTGTTAGGGATGGTTTATTGTCTGGTTGGGTGATGGTGATGGTGTGTGTGCCGTTATTGTTATCTGTAACGGTTACTTCTGGTGTGAAGCCGTCTTTTCCGTTTTCACCCTTGTCACCTTTTGGACCTTTGATGTTGCCTGCTGGTTCCCATGCATTGTTCTTCTTAACGAAGACATCACCTGTTTCAGTATTTACGAAGCTATCTCCATCTTTGCCGTCTGTAGCTTTTGGATCTACTTTTCCGTTTAGTACTTCTTTACCGTCACGTCCTGCTTGTCCTGCAGCTCCGTCTTGACCATCTTTAACTACTGTTGTTTGAACAAGTGTGTCTGTTCCTTCTGTGTAGTTTCCNTCGCCATCTTTGTCAATGTAGAAGGTTAATGTAGTTTGTTTCTTCGCATCATCTCGTTCTGCTTTGACTTTTGGTGTTTTTCCATCTTCACCGTTTTTAACGATGGTTGTTAATGATGGTTTGTTGTCTGGTTGCGTGATNGTGATGGTGTGTGTTCCGTTATTGTTGTCTGTAACGGTTACTTCTGGTGTGAATCCATCTTTTCCGTTCTCACCCTTGTCACCTTTNGGTCCTTTGATGTTGCCTGCTGGTTCCCAAGTGTTACCTTTCTTAACGAATACATCTCCTGTTTNTGTATTTACGAATGTGTCTCCATCTTTACCTTGGTTCTCTTTTGGATCTACTTTTCCGTTTAATACTTCTTTACCGTCACGTCCAGATGCTCCCGCAGCTCCGTCTTGTCCGTCTTTAACTACTGTTGTTTGAACAAGTGTGTCTGTTCCTTCTGTGTAGTTTCCATCGCCATCTTTGTCAATGTAGAAGGTTAATGTAGTTTGTTTCTTCGCTTCATCTCGTTCTGCTTTGACTTTTGGTGTTTGTCCGTCTACACCGTTTTTAACGATGGTTGTTAATGATGGTTTGTTATCTGGTTGCGTGATTGTGATGGTGTGTGTTCCGTTATTGTTGTCTGTAACGGTTACTTCTGGTGTGAATCCATCTTTTCCGTTCTCACCCTTGTCACCTTTTGGTCCTTTGATGTTGCCTGCTGGTTCCCAAGTGTTACCTTTCTTAACGAATACATCNCCTGTTTGTGTATTTACGAATGTGTCTCCATCTTTACCTTGGTTCTCTTTTGGATCTACTTTTCCGTTTAATACT
>NZ_RJNZ01000025.1:0-1313 GCF_003942865.1 Streptococcus mitis
GCAAGTACATCAGCAAGTACATCAGCTACAACAAGCGCAAGCACATCAGCAAGTACGTCAGCTTCAACAAGTGCAAGTACATCAGCAAGTACNTCAGCTTCAACGAGCGCAAGCACATCAGCAAGTACGTCCGCTTCGACAAGTGCAAGTACATCGGCTTCAACAAGTGCAAGCACGTCAGCAAGTACATCAGCTTCAACAAGTGCAAGTACGTCAGCTTCGACAAGTGCAAGCACGTCAGCAAGTACGTCAGCTTCAACAAGCGCAAGCACGTCAGCAAGTACATCAGCTTCAACGAGCGCAAGCACATCAGCAAGTACATCAGCTTCAACGAGCGCAAGNACATCAGCAAGTACATCAGCTTCAACGAGCGCAAGTACATCGGCTAGCACGTCAGCTTCAACGAGCGCAAGCACGTCAGCAAGTACATCAGCTTCAACGAGCGCAAGTACATCGGCTAGCACGTCAGCTTCAACAAGTGCAAGTACATCAGCTTCAACGAGCGCAAGCACATCAGCAAGTACGTCAGCTTCNACAAGTGCAAGCACATCAGCAAGTACNTCAGCTTCNACAAGTGCAAGCACATCAGCAAGTACNTCNGCTTCAACAAGTGCAAGTACATCAGCAAGTACATCAGCTTCAACGAGCGCAAGCACATCAGCAAGTACGTCCGCTTCGACAAGTGCAAGTACATCAGCAAGTACATCAGCTTCAACGAGCGCAAGCACATCAGCAAGTACGTCCGCTTCGACAAGTGCAAGTACATCAGCTTCAACAAGTGCAAGCACGTCAGCAAGTACATCAGCTTCAACAAGTGCAAGCACGTCAGCAAGTACATCAGCTTCAACAAGTGCAAGCACGTCAGCAAGTACATCCGCTTCAACGAGCGCAAGCACGTCAGCAAGTACATCNGCTTCAACGAGCGCAAGCACGTCAGCAAGTACATCCGCTTCAACGAGCGCAAGCACGTCAGCAAGTACATCCGCTTCAACGAGCGCAAGCACGTCAGCAAGTACGTCGGCTTCAACAAGCGCAAGCACATCAGCAAGTACGTCNGCTTCGACAAGTGCAAGTACATCGGCTTCAACAAGTGCAAGCACGTCAGCTTCAACAAGTGCAAGTACGTCAGCAAGTACGTCAGCTTCAACCAGCGCAAGTACATCGGCTAGCACATCAGCAAGTACGTCAGCTTCAACCAGCGCAAGTACGTCAGCAAGTACGTCAGCTTCGACAAGTGCAAGTACATCGGCTTCAACAAGTGCAAGCACGTCAGCAAGTACATCAGCTTCAACAAGTGCAAGTACGTCAGCAAG
>NZ_RJNZ01000026.1:0-1161 GCF_003942865.1 Streptococcus mitis
GATGTACTTGCGCTCGTTGAAGCTGATGTACTTGCTGACGTGCTTGCGCTTGTTGAAGCTGACGTACTTGCTGACGTGCTTGCACTTGTCGAAGCTGACGTACTTGCACTTGTTGAAGCTGATGTACTTGCTGACGTGCTTGCACTTGTTGAAGCCGATGTACTTGCACTTGTCGAAGCGGACGTACTTGCTGATGTGCTTGCGCTCGTTGAAGCCGACGTACTTGCTGATGTGCTTGCACTTGTTGAAGCTGATGTACTTGCTGATGTGCTTGCACTTGTTGAAGCTGATGTACTTGCTGATGTGCTTGCACTTGTCGAAGCGGACGTACTTGCTGATGTGCTTGCGCTCGTTGAAGCTGATGTACTTGCTGATGTACTTGCGCTCGTTGAAGCTGATGTACTTGCTGACGTGCTTGCGCTTGTTGAAGCTGACGTACTTGCTGACGTGCTTGCACTTGTCGAAGCTGACGTACTTGCACTTGTTGAAGCTGATGTACTTGCTGACGTGCTTGCACTTGTTGAAGCCGATGTACTTGCACTTGTCGAAGCGGACGTACTTGCTGATGTGCTTGCGCTCGTTGAAGCTGATGTACTTGCTGATGTACTTGCACTTGTTGAAGCCGACGTACTTGCTGATGTGCTTGCACTTGTCGAAGCGGACGTACTTGCTGATGTACTTGCACTTGTTGAAGCNGACGTACTTGCTGATGTACTTGCACTTGTTGAAGCCGACGTACTTGCTGATGTACTTGCACTTGTTGAAGCCGACGTACTTGCTGACGTGCTAGCCGATGTACTTGCACTTGTCGAAGCTGACGTACTTGCACTTGTCGAAGCTGACGTACTTGCACTTGTCGAAGCCGACGTACTTGCTGATGTGCTAGCTGATGTGCTTGCACTTGTTGAAGCTGACGTGCTTGCGCTTGTTGAAGCGGACGTACTTGCTGACGTGCTTGCACTTGTTGAAGCGGACGTACTTGCTGACGTACTTGCACTTGTTGAAGCTGATGTACTTGCTGACGTGCTTGCACTTGTTGAAGCCGATGTACTTGCACTTGTCGAAGCTGACGTACTTGCTGACGTACTTGCGCTGGTTGAAGCTGACGTACTTGCTGATGTGCTAGCCGATGTACTTGCGCTGGTTGAAGCTGACGTACTT
>NZ_RJNZ01000027.1:0-1150 GCF_003942865.1 Streptococcus mitis
GATGATTCATTGACAGATGGTTGGACACATGATTCTAAGATGCCAGGAAATCGTTACATCGAGGGTGAATTGACGACACCAGTCAAAGCAAACTATCTTCGTGTCCTCTATACAGCTGACTATGATGCTCGTTTTGTAGGATTTACAGAATTGGTGATCAATGATGGCGAATTTGTCAAACCAATCAATGATCCAACTGTAGAAGGAAACGGTGGCGAAAGCCGAGGCAACTTCTATACTAATCTCGTAGACGGAAAAGTTTTGACTAGCTACAAAGCAGAACAAGATAAGGGAGAAATGATTTATCACTTGTCTGAACCAACCAATGCTAACCATCTTCGTCTCGTTTCAAGCCTTCCTGAAGGAGCAAAAGCACGAGTTCAAGCGAGAACACTTAAGGATGGACAAGAAAGTTGGACAGATCTTGGTGCCATTACATCTAGTCTCCAAACCTTTGCTATCCGAAATGGTGGTTCTCTTCTAGATGTTAAACTGGTCTGGGAAGGTGGCAAGGCTGAATTTTATGAATTGGCGAGCTTCTATCAAGAATTGACAGAAGAACCTGTTCAATCAAGTAAGGGTGAAGAACCAGCACCAGTGTTTGAGGTACCTGAGTTCACAGGCGGTGTGAATGCAGTTGAATCCTTGGTAGATGAGCTTCCAGCCTACACAGGCCCAGTAGCAACAGTAGGCGATCAAGCTACACCGATAGTTGAGAAGCCTGAGTTCCAAGGTGGTGTGAATGCAGTTGAAGCCTTGGTACATGAGCTTCCAGCCTACACAGGCCCAGTATCAACCGTAAGCGATCAAGCTACACCGATAGTTGAGAAGCCTGAGTTCCAAGGTGGAGTCAACTCCGTTATGGCCTTGAAACATGAGCTACCAGAGTACACAGGTCCGGTATCAACCGTAGGCGACCAAGCCGCTCCAACAGTAGAGAAACCAGAGTTCCAAGGTGGAGTCAACTCCGTTATGGCCTTGAAACATGAGCTACCAGAGTACACAGGTCCNTTGTCAACCGTAGGTGATCAACCAGCACCGACAGTAGAAAAACCAGAGTTTAAACTAAGTTCGTTAGAAAAAGCTCAGACTCCAGAAGCACCAGTTCAAGTTGCCAAGGAAGACAAGAGATTGCCAGAAACTGGTGAAA
>NZ_RJNZ01000028.1:0-823 GCF_003942865.1 Streptococcus mitis
GCAGCTAAACCAAACGCAGGTGATGACATTGTTAAACCAGCAGATAAGACAGTAGTAGCGAATCCAGAAAAACTTACAGATGCTGAGAAGAAAGCGATCGAAGATAAAGTTAAAGCTGTAAATCCAGGTGCAACAGTAGTTGTAGATGACAAAGGCAATGCGACAGTCACAACCCCAGCAGGTAAGACAGCAGTTATCCCAGCGTCAGACTTGACTAAGTCAGCAGCAGACGCAGCTAAACCAAATGCAGGCAACGATGTAGTTAAACCAGCAGATAAGACAGTAGTAGCGAATCCAGAAAAACTTACAGATGCTGAGAAGAAAGCGATCGAAGATAAAGTTAAAGCTGTAAATCCAGATGCAACAGTAGTTGTAGATGACAAAGGCAATGCGACAGTCACAACCCCAGCAGGTAAGACAGCAGTTATCCCAGCGTCAGACTTGACTAAGTCAGCAGCAGCAGATGCAGCTAAACCAAACGCAGGCAATGACATCGTTAAACCAGCAGATAAGACAGTAGTAGCAAATCCAGATGCGTTAACTCCAGAAGAGAAGAAAGCGATCGAAGATAAGGTTAAAGCAGTCAACCCAGGTTCAACTGTAGTAGTAGATGACAAAGGCAGTGCGACAGTCACAACCCCAGCAGGTAAGACAGCAGTTATCCCAGCGTCAGACTTGACTAAGTCAGCAGCAGATGCAGCTAAACCAAACGCAGGCAATGACATCGTTAAACCAGCAGATAAGACAGTAGTAGCAAATCCAGAAGCTCTCACTCCAGAAGAGAAGAAAGCGATCGAAGATAAAGTTAAAGCTGTAAATCCAG
>NZ_RJNZ01000029.1:0-781 GCF_003942865.1 Streptococcus mitis
GCTTTAACTTTATCTTCGATCGCTTTCTTCTCTTCTGGAGTGAGAGCTTCTGGATTTGCTACTACTGTCTTATCTGCTGGTTTAACGATGTCATTGCCTGCGTTTGGTTTAGCTGCATCTGCTGCTGACTTAGTCAAGTCTGACGCTGGGATAACTGCTGTCTTACCTGCTGGGGTTGTGACTGTCGCANTNCCTTTGTCATCTACAACTACTGTTGCANCTGGATTTACAGCTTTAACTTTATCTTCGATCGCTTTCTTCTCTTCTGGAGTGAGAGCTTCTGGATTTGCTACTACTGTCTTATCTGCTGGTTTAACAATGTCATCACCTGCGTTTGGTTTAGCTGCGTCTGCTGCTGACTTAGTCAAGTCNGCTGCTGGGATAACTGCTGTCTTACCTGCTGGGGTTGTGACTGTCGCANTGCCTTTATCGTCTACTACTACAGTTGCACCTGGATTTACAGCTTTAACTTTATCTTCGATCGCTTTCTTCTCTTCTGGAGTGAGAGCTTCTGGATTTGCTACTACTGTCTTATCTGCTGGTTTAACGATGTCATTGCCTGCGTTTGGTTTAGCTGCATCTGCTGCTGACTTAGTCAAGTCTGACGCTGGGATAACTGCTGTCTTACCTGCTGGGGTTGTGACTGTCGCANTNCCTTTGTCATCTACAACTACTGTTGCANCTGGATTTACAGCTTTAACTTTATCTTCGATCGCTTTCTTCTCTTCTGGAGTGAGAGCTTCTGGATTTGCTACTACTGTCTTATCTGCTGGTTTAACAA
>NZ_RJNZ01000030.1:0-777 GCF_003942865.1 Streptococcus mitis
GATCTAGAAAGGACAAATTTCGTCCTTTCTTTTTTGATGTTCAGAGCAATAAAAATCCGTTTTTTGAAGTTTTCAAAGTTTCGAAAACCAAATGCATTTCGTTTGATAAGTTTGATAAGATTATTAGTCGCTTCTAATTTGGCGTTGGAATAGGGTAATTGAAGGGCGTTGACAATTTTCTCTTTATCCTTAAGAAAGGTTTTAAAGACAGTCTGAAAAAGAGGATGAACCTGCTTTAGATTGTCCTCAATGAGCCCGAAAAATTTATCGGGTTCCTTATTCTGAAAGTGAAAAAGCAAGAGTTGGTAGAGATGGTAGTGATGTTTCAAGTCTTCTGAATAGCTCAAAAGCTTGTCTAGAATTTCTTTATTCGTCAAGTGCATCTGAAAAGTAGGGCGATAAAATCGCTTATCGCTAAGTTTACGACTGTCCTGTTGAATGAGCTTCCAGTAACGTTTAATAGCCTTGTACTCATGGGATTTTCGTTCAAATTGATTCATGATTTGAACACGCACACGACTCATAGCGCGGCTCATGTGTTGGACAATGTGAAAGTGATCAAGTACAATTTTTGCATTAGGAAAAAGCTGTTTAGCCAAGTCATAATAAGGGCTAAACATATCCATAGTAATGATTTTCACCTGACAACGAACGACTCTATCATATTTAAGAAAGTGATTTCGAATAATAGCTTGTGTTCTTCCCTCAAGAACAGTGATGATATTTAGATTGTCAAAATCTTGCTCAATAAAGCTCATCTTTCCCTTTGTAAAGGCG
>NZ_RJNZ01000031.1:0-767 GCF_003942865.1 Streptococcus mitis
TCTTGTTCAGTTTTCAAAGGTCTTTGTCACTTGCTTCTCTCAAGCGACAACTATATTAGTATATCACAGTCGCTTTCGCTTGTCAACACTTTTTTGAAACTTTTTTAAAACTTTTTTCATCAAGTGTCTCAACCGCAACATACCATAGTCCGTACGGGATTCGAACCCGTGTTACCGCCGTGAAAAGGCGGTGTCTTAACCCCTTGACCAACGGACCAGAGCTGTTATTTTCAACTCTTACTATTATACAGACTTTTTCTGACTTGTCAACACCTTTTTTTATCTTTTTATGTTTTTTTGTATGACTTCCTATTGAGTACGGATATCAAACTCTTTAAACACAATACGTAAGTCTCTTAATACTCTTTGACGACCTCGGAAGCGTTCATTTCTTAAGACGCGTTCTAACTCTTCTTGTTTTTCTTTACTTTGTTTGCTTCTATAATCTCTTAGTGTCTCATGAAATAGATAATAATCATCTAGACACAGACCTCCCTCACTGATACGATGACTAAGCTCACCTACTTCTTCATAGGGTTCTTTATCATATCTTCGTTTTTGACTTTCTTGCTTACGGATATAGTCTAGAATTCGATTCCGGAACTTAGTCTTAAAATATCTCCTTAAACGAGGAATATCTTCTATTATTCCTTCTTCTCTACTAATCAATTCATGTAAGCAAATCATCCCCTCTTGATCCCAATCAGATAACTCCCATAAATGAAGATGATATTCATTTCTACACTTATATACAATCCCCTGGACTT
>NZ_RJNZ01000032.1:0-705 GCF_003942865.1 Streptococcus mitis
AAACCAAACGCAGGTGATGACATTGTTAAACCAGCAGATAAGACAGTAGTAGCGAATCCAGAAAAACTTACAGATGCTGAGAAGAAAGCGATCGAAGATAAAGTTAAAGCTGTAAATCCAGGTGCAACNGTAGTNGTAGANGANAAAGGCAGTGCGACAGTCACAACCCCAGCAGGTAAGACAGCAGTTATCCCAGCGTCAGACTTGACTAAGTCAGCAGCAGATGCAGCTAAACCAAACGCAGGCAATGACATCGTTAAACCAGCAGATAAGACAGTAGTAGCAAATCCAGAAGCTCTCACTCCAGAAGAGAAGAAAGCGATCGAAGATAAAGTTAAAGCTGTAAATCCAGGTGCAACTGTAGTAGTAGACGATAAAGGCAATGCGACAGTCACAACCCCAGCAGGTAAGACAGCAGTTATCCCAGCAGCGGACTTGACTAAGTCAGCAGCAGACGCAGCTAAACCAAACGCAGGTGATGACATTGTTAAACCAGCAGATAAGACAGTAGTAGCNAATCCAGAAAAACTTACAGATGCTGAGAAGAAAGCGATCGAAGATAAAGTTAAAGCTGTAAATCCAGGTGCAACAGTAGTTGTAGATGACAAAGGCAATGCGACAGTCACAACCCCAGCAGGTAAGACAGCAGTTATCCCAGCGTCAGACTTGACTAAGTCAGCAGCAGACGCAGCTAAACCAAATGCA
>NZ_RJNZ01000033.1:0-702 GCF_003942865.1 Streptococcus mitis
AAGCTGACGTGCTTGCACTTGTTGAAGCCGATGTACTTGCACTTGTCGAAGCTGACGTACTTGTTGAAGCCGACGTACTTGCTGATGTACTTGCACTTGTTGAAGCCGACGTACTTGCTGACGTGCTAGCCGATGTACTTGCACTTGTCGAAGCTGACGTACTTGCACTTGTCGAAGCTGACGTACTTGCACTTGTCGAAGCCGACGTACTTGCTGATGTGCTAGCTGATGTGCTTGCACTTGTTGAAGCTGACGTGCTTGCGCTTGTTGAAGCGGACGTGCTTGCGCTTGTTGAAGCGGACGTACTTGCTGACGTGCTTGCTGACGTGCTTGCACTTGTTGAAGCCGATGTACTTGCACTTGTCGAAGCTGACGTACTTGCTGACGTACTTGCGCTGGTTGAAGCTGACGTACTTGCTGATGTGCTAGCCGATGTACTTGCGCTGGTTGAAGCTGACGTACTTGCTGACGTACTTGCACTTGTTGAAGCTGACGTGCTTGCACTTGTTGAAGCCGATGTACTTGCACTTGTCGAAGCTGACGTACTTGCTGATGTGCTTGCGCTTGTTGAAGCCGACGTACTTGCTGACGTGCTTGTCGAAGCTGACGTACTTGTCGAAGCTGACGTACTTGCACTTGTCGAAGCTGACGTACTTGCACTTGTCGAAGCCGACGTACTTGCTGATGTGCTAGCTGATGTGC
>NZ_RJNZ01000034.1:0-587 GCF_003942865.1 Streptococcus mitis
CAGATGCAACAGTAGTTGTAGATGACAAAGGNAATGCGACAGTCACAACCCCAGCAGGTAAGACAGCAGTTATCCCAGCNTCNGACTTGACTAAGTCAGCAGCAGANGCAGCTAAACCAAACGCAGGTGATGACATTGTTAAACCAGCAGATAAGACAGTAGTAGCAAATCCAGAAGCTCTCACTCCAGAAGAGAAGAAAGCGATCGAAGATAAAGTTAAAGCTGTAAATCCAGNTGCAACAGTAGTTGTAGATGACAAAGGTAATGCGACAGTCACAACCCCAGCAGGTAAGACAGCAGTTATCCCAGCGTCAGACTTGACTAAGTCAGCAGCAGATGCAGCTAAACCAAACGCAGGTGATGACATTGTTAAACCAGCAGATAAGACAGTAGTAGCGAATCCAGAAAAACTTACAGATGCTGAGAAGAAAGCGATCGAAGATAAAGTTAAAGCTGTAAATCCAGGTGCAACAGTAGTTGTAGATGACAAAGGCANTGCGACAGTCACAACCCCAGCAGGTAAGACAGCAGTTATCCCAGCGTCAGACTTGACTAAGTCAGCAGCAGACGCAGCTAAACCAAATGCA
>NZ_RJNZ01000035.1:0-556 GCF_003942865.1 Streptococcus mitis
ACCGTCACGTCCTGCTTGTCCTGCAGCTCCGTCTTGACCATCTTTAACTACTGTTGTTTGAACAAGTGTGTCTGTTCCTTCTGTGTAGTTTCCGTCGCCATCTTTGTCAATGTAGAAGGTTAATGTAGTTTGTTTCTTCGCATCATCTCGTTCTGCTTTGACTTTTGGTGTTTTTCCATCTTCACCGTTTTTAACGATGGTTGTTAATGATGGTTTGTTGTCTGGTTGCGTGATNGTGATGGTGTGTGTTCCGTTATTGTTGTCTGTAACGGTTACTTCTGGTGTGAATCCATCTTTTCCGTTCTCACCCTTGTCACCTTTNGGTCCTTTGATGTTGCCTGCTGGTTCCCAAGTGTTACCTTTCTTAACGAATACATCTCCTGTTTGTGTATTTACGAATGTGTCTCCATCTTTACCTTGGTTCTCTTTTGGATCTACTTTTCCGTTTAATACTTCTTTACCGTCACGTCCAGATGCTCCCGCAGCTCCGTCTTGTCCGTCTTTAACTACTGTTGTTTGAACAAGTGTGTCTGTTCCTTCTGTGTAGTTTCCATCG
>NZ_RJNZ01000036.1:0-551 GCF_003942865.1 Streptococcus mitis
GAAAAGTAGATCCAAAAGAGAAGAAAAGTAGATCCAAAAGAGAACCAAGGTAAAGATGGAGACACATTCGTAAATACACAAACAGGAGATGTATTCGTTAAGAAAGGTAACACTTGGGAACCAGCAGGCAACATCAAAGGACCAAAAGGTGACAAGGGTGAGAACGGAAAAGATGGATTCACACCAGAAGTAACCGTTACAGACAACAATAACGGAACACACACCATCACCATCACCCAACCAGACAATAAACCATCCCTAACAACCATCGTTAAAAACGGTGAAGATGGAAAAACACCAAAAGTCAAAGCAGAACGAGATGAAGCGAAGAAACAAACAACATTAACCTTCTACATTGACAAAGATGGCGATGGAAACTACACAGAAGGAACAGACACACTTGTTCAAACAACAGTAGTTAAAGATGGACAAGATGGAGCAAAAGGTGCGGATGGAGCATCTGGTCGTGACGGTAAAGAAGTATTAAACGGAAAAGTAGATCCAAAAGCTACAGACGGCAAAGATGGAGATAGCTTCGTTAATACTGAAAC
>NZ_RJNZ01000037.1:0-538 GCF_003942865.1 Streptococcus mitis
TGAGAACGGAAAAGATGGATTCACACCAGAAGTAACCGTTACAGACAACAATAACGGAACACACACCATCACAATCACGCAACCAGACAACAAACCATCATTAACAACCATCGTTAAAAACGGTGAAGATGGAAAAACACCAAAAGTCAAAGCAGAACGAGATGATGCGAAGAAACAAACTACATTAACCTTCTACATTGACAAAGATGGCGATGGAAACTACACAGAAGGAACNGACACACTTGTTCAAACAACAGTAGTTAAAGACGGACAAGACGGAGCTGCGGGAGCATCTGGTCGTGATGGTAAAGAAGTATTAAACGGAAAAGTAGATCCAAAAGAGAACCAAGGTAAAGATGGAGACACATTCGTAAATACACAAACAGGAGATGTATTCGTTAAGAAAGGTAACACTTGGGAACCAGCAGGCAACATCAAAGGACCAAAAGGTGACAAGGGTGAGAACGGAAAAGATGGATTCACACCAGAAGTAACCGTTACAGACAACAATAACGGAACACACACCATCACAATCACG